>CBFHIO010000007.1:0-32529 GCA_965656035.1 Gammaproteobacteria bacterium
TTATTTACGAAAAGAAGACCAGTTTCTATACTTAGACCAAATACCAAAAGCAGAGACCTCGTTAATTTCAATAAATCCATTAAGTGGTGCAGTGAGAGCTTATGTAGGAGGATCCAACTTCAGTAAAAGTAATTTTGACAGGGTGTCCCTTTCTTATCCTCAATCCGGCTCAAGCTTTAAACCATTTATTTATGCTGCAGCACTTGCAAACGACTATAATCTTTTCTCCTTAGTAAATGATGCTCCGATAGCTTTTGAAGATGAAAATTTAGAGAGTGTTTGGAGACCAGAAAATTATACTGGTAAATTTTATGGACCAACATCAGTTAGAGAAGCGCTCATAAGATCTCTTAATATTGTTTCTATTAAACTTTTAAGAGAAGTTGGGATAAGCAATGCTCAAAACTATATTCAAAATTTTGGTTTTAAAAAATCAAGACTCCCACAAGATCTATCTTTAGCACTTGGTTCTGGAAATTTTTCACCGATAGAGATGGCAAGAGCCTTTAGCGTTATTGCAAACGGAGGATACTTAATAGACCCATACTATATTTCAAAAATTGAGGACAGGAACGGGAATGTTATTTATTCTCATGATAATTATTTAAAGCTTTCAGATATAAAAGAAGTAGCAGCATTTCCGTGGCTAGATACTATGGAAATGAGTATTAAAAAACCTTACTTTTTAATTAAACCTGAGTTTAAAGAAGATAAAGTTATAGACGAGAGGATTGCATTTCTAATTAAAGATACTCTGCAAGAATTTATGACTAGAGGTACCGCTGGGAGTAAAACCTCTATATTAAAAAGAAATGATATAGCTGGAAAAACTGGTACAACAAATGATGCCGTTAGCACATGGTTTTCTGGTTTCCATGAAGATTTAGCAACAACAGTCTGGGTTGGCACTGATGATTTTACTTCATTGGGTGAAAACGAATATGGATCTACAATTGCTTTACCAATCTGGATAAATTTCATGCAAGATGCTCTACAAACTCTAGAAGTTAAAGAGAAAAATATTCCTGAGGGTATTTCTTTTGTTAAGGTGAATAAAGAAACTGGACTGATTGATAACAATCAGAATGCTACAACATATTTTGAATTAATTTTGGAAGAAAATTTAGAAGAGTAGTTACTTTTTAAAAATATTAATAGATAAAAGCTCCCAAACGTTTTCAATATAGTTAGTTGGAGAGTCTTTAAACTTAGATCTAATATATCTTCCCACGCTTCCCTCTAGACAGGTAACAATAAGTTGAGCTGAGATTCCTGCTTGTGTGACTAAATTACCAGAGTCTTCAGCTAACATTTGTTTTATAGATAGCTCCAATCTTTCAAAAAATTGGTTTACTGCATCTGAGACATTTTGCTCGTCAGATGACAAAGCTTCTCTTGAAACCAGCCTTGCAAAACCTTTATTTTTTTCAATAAAAATCATAAAAAAAAGAAAAGTATTTTTGACTTTATCTTTTGAATTTAAATCAGATTTTTTTAATTCAGAGCATTTGCTAAAAATAGCATTGTCACAGAATGAAAAAAGCTCAGCATAAATAGCTCTTTTGCTTGGGAAATGCCTATAAAGAGCAGCCTCTGTAATTTCTGATTTTTCAGCTAAGAGCGCAGTAGTTACTTTAGATAAATTTCTTTCCTCAAGAAGACTTGCTAAGGATTGTAAGATAATATTCTTTCTGTCATTTTTCATTATTTAATCTAAATTTATATCAATCTCAGGACAAATGCGAGATAGTTCTGAGATAAATTTATTCTGTATCTTATTCATAGACTCTTTAGTATCACCTTCAAACCTAAGCACAAGCTTTGGAGTGGTATTAGATGCTCTAAGAAGACCCCACCCATCATCAAAATTTACTCTTAACCCATCTATTAATATTTTATCTCCATCAATATTTGAATTAGTCATGAATTTCTGCATGATTTCAAATTTATTATCATCAGTAACTGATATATTAAGTTCGGGAGTTGAGAAAGATTTTGGAAACTCTTCAAAAATATCAGCTATAGATCTATTTGATTTCGCTAGAATTTCTGCAGCCCTTACTGCAGCATATGGACCATCGTCAAACCCATACCAATTATCATTAAAAAAAATATGCCCACTCATTTCACCTCCTAGCAAGGCATTATTTTTCTTAATTGCTTTTTTAATATGAAAATGACCAGTTGGTGCCATTATCGGAGTTCCACCATATTTTGAAATTAAACTGCTCAGATGATTAGAGCATTTAACATCAAAAACAACAGGACCCTTTCTATTTTTTAAAATATCTTGTGAAAATAACATCATTTGCTTATCAGGAAATATCATTTCACCATAGTTAGTTATTAGACCAACTCTGTCACCATCTCCATCAAATGCAAAACCAATATCAGCTTTGTTATCTTTTACTGCTGAGATAATATCTTTAAGGTTTTCTAACTTCCCAGGATCTGGGTGATGATTGGGGAAATTACCATCCACCTCACTATAGAGCTCAATAACTTCACAACCAAGTCTCTTAAATAAATCTGGAGCCACAAAACCAGCAGCGCCATTTCCACTATCAATTACAACCTTAAGGTTGCTTAAGTCTGTATGAATATTCTCAAGGATTTCATTAATATAACCCTCTTTAATATCACTATAAATGATTTTGCCTTTAGATGAGCTTTCAAAAACTTCGTTATTATTGATAAGACTTAAAATTTCGTTTCCGGAAACAGAATTGTCATTAATAACCATTTTAATACCATTATAGTTTTTAGGATTGTGACTTCCTGTTATCATGATTCCACTCTTAGAATCTTCTTTTTTGGCCGCAAAATAAAGCATTGGGCTTGTTGCCAAACCGATATTCCTTACATCTATACCATGTTGTGAAATAGCATCACAAAAATTTTTTAATAAGGATTCTCCTGACAATCGCCCATCTCTTCCAACTACAATGGAGGATACACCCTCATGGAAGCATTTTTTTGCAATGCCTTTTGCAATATCTTTTATCGCTGTTTCATTTAATTCTTCAGGATAAGTTCCTCTAATATCATTTTCACGAAATATTGACTCTGAAATCATGATTCTTTTTCTTTAGTTATGTTATTTAGTTTGTCATAATAACGGGTCTTAATTATATCTCGCAAATATGTTTGTAAATACAAATTTAAAATATATATGGAAAAACGGTGTCTATGAAAAATGGGATGAAAGCTCTGTGCATATTCTTTCTCATACTGTTCATTATGGGACTGGAGTTTTTGAAGGCTTAAGAGCCTATAAAACAGATAATGGACCAGCAATTTTTAGGCTGAATGATCATACAAAAAGACTTTTTTCAGCAGCAGAACAGATTGGAATAAAAATACCTTATTCAGCCGAAGAACTCAATCAAGCCCAAAAAGATATCTTTGCAAAAAATAAACTTGATGAGGGTTACTTAAGACCGATTGTTTTTTTAGGAAGTGAGTCTTTGGGTATAAGAGCAACTGAATTAACTGTAAATGTTGCTATAGCAGCATGGGAGTGGCCTTCATATATGAATCCCGAAGCCAAAAAAAATGGTATCTCTATTATTAAATCTACCTATGAACAATACAGTAACCCTCTTCATTCAGGGTACAAAATAATTGGAACTTACATAAACTCAACTATGGCTCTTCACGAAGCTATTGCCAAAGGTGCAGATGAAGCATTACTTCTTGATAAAAATGGTTATATTTCTGAAGGTAGTGGGGAAAATATTTTTATTGTTCATGATGGCAAGGTTAGCACTCCTAAAACAGATTATTGTTTAAATGGAATCACTAGACAGTCTGTTATAAAAATTGCACAAGATTTTGGTTATGATGTCGGTGAAAGAGACATCACCTATGATGAGTTAGTAAGCAGCGACGAAGTATTTTTTACTGGTACTGCTGTTGAAATTACTCCTGTCTCAAAAATTGATGGCTTTGAAATTGGAACAGGATCAATTGGTCCAATAACAGAGAAGCTTCAAACTACTTATGCTGATATTGTCAGAGGAAAAAATAATCTTTACAGAGATTGGTTGAGCGTAGCCTCTGATTAATTATTTTGCAAAAACTTTCCATAGCAATCCTGAGTTATCGAAGCGCACCATTTGGAGGCGGTCAAGGCATATACGTCCATGATATTTCAAAAGCACTTTCATTGACGGGACATAAAGTTGATGTGATATCGGGTCCACCTTATCCAAATCTTGATAAAAAAGTAAATTTAATAAAATTGCCAGGACTGGACTTGTTTCAAACCTTTTCTTTTAAAGATCGGTTAAAGATTTTTATCAAGAAAAAAAATAAAAGAGCTATAGATTTCTATGAATTCTTTTCAACCTTTTTTGGTGGTTTTCCAGAAATGAGAACTTTTGGTGAAAGAGCTAGTGAATTTTTAGAAATAAATCGTCAGTATGATATTGTTATTGATAATCAATCGATAAGTTATGGAATGCTTAAAATTCAAAAAAAATTTCCATTTATTGAAATTATTCATCACCCAATAACAAAAGATTATAAATATGAACTGCAGTCTAGTTCTAACTTCATGTATAGACTTTCTAGACATAGATGGTATTCATTTTTGAAAATGCAAAAAAGAGTAGCACCTCAATTAAAGACAATAGTCACTCCCTCAATTAATTCTCTTAAAGATATTGCGTGTGATTTTAATGTAAACAAAAAAAATATTAATGTTATTAATAATGGTCTAGATGTTGATATTTTTATTCCTTATAAAGAAATCAAAAGAAATCCAACCAAACTTATCACAACGGCAAGCGCTGATGTGGCTATTAAAGGCTTAGACTACACATTAAAATCACTTGCAAGCTTGGTTGATGATTTTCCAGAAATTTCACTATTGGTCATTGGAAGGATGAAAAAGGATGGGCATACATCGAGATTAATTGATGAGTTAGGCATAAAAGATAAAGTATTTTTTAAGACTGGTTTAACGAAGGAAGAAATCGCCAAAGAGTATGCATCTAGCTCAATAGCAATTGTGAGTTCACTATATGAAGGCTTTGGATATCCTGTTATAGAAGCAATGAGTTGTGAAATTCCCTTAATTGCTACCAATGTATCTTCAATACCAGAATTGGTTGGAGATTATGCAAAATTAATTCCAGCAAAGAGTAAGAATGAACTATCAAACGCAATAAGAAGTATTTTGCATGATTATTCGCATTATAAAAATATTGCTGTGAGGGGAAGACATCATATAGTTGATAATTTTAGTTGGTTAAAAATTACAGAAGAATATGAGAATATAATAAGCAAAACCATTAATAATTTTCATAAATGCTAACATTTGATTTATCAAAAATACAATTACCTGATGATGGCATAATGCTAGATTTAGGCTGCGGTGAAGGCAGGCATGTGTTCGCGGTAATGGAGACATTTCCAAATATTCAATGTGTAGGCCTTGATCCTCATTTAGAATCTTTGGATAAATCAATAGAAGGATTAGAGTATTTCAAATCAATTTCTAATCAGCAAACATCTTTTTTAAGTGGCTCAGCATATAAACTACCATTTAACAATGAGACCTTTGATTTAGTGATATGTTCTGAAGTTTTAGAACATCTTCGCGAGTATAAAAATGCTCTAGATGAAATTTTTAGAGTTTTAAAGCCTGGGGGAAAGTTTCTTGCAAGTGTTCCAGCAGAATTCCCAGAAAAAATCTGCTGGATGCTATCTAAAGAATATCAAAATCAACCTGGAGGTCATTTAAGAATATTCAAAAAGAAATCACTTATTAAAGATATTACGGACAAGGGTTTTATTTTTGATAAATCTGAAAGATTCCATTCTGTTCATTCTGCATACTGGTGGTTGAGGTGTTTATTCTGGAAAAGCCAAGATTCAAATTTTTTAGTCAGTCGTTATAAAAAATTTCTTGAATTACATATTCTTAAAAAACCAAAATGGATAGATTTTATTGATAGATTGCTTAACCCAATTTTAGGTAAAAGCATTTCTTTTTATTTTACAAAAAAATGAATTGGATCGAACATAAGATAAAATTTGAGCCATGCAAAAATTGGATTATTTCAAATCAATCATTAAGCGGTGCAATTTTTTGGGATGAAAAGGGTAAGTGCGATCCTTGGGATCATTGCGAATGCTTGATTGCATTAGCAATATATGAAGAGTGGGAGCATTTTTGGAAAGGAGTAAATTGGTTTTTTACCAATCTAAATGAAGATGGATTAATTTATGCTGAATTTCAAAATGATAATCCATCAAAACTTTATTATGAAAGTCATCATGCTCCATATATCATCATGCCGCTTATGCAAGCATATTTGATTAATCAAGACCAAGACTATAAAAAAATTCTTACTAATGGCCAACTTCTAAAGTTAGAAAAAATCTTTAATACCCTCGATGAGTTCAAAGACCAAGATGGCTACTTTTATTGGGCAAAAGATAGTAACGGGTATTCTGATAATTCATTAATTACTGCTTCTATGTCTATCTTATTATCTTTGGTGGCGAAACATAATAGTTTCCCGAAGTTTAAAATTGACATGTGGCAAGAAAAATTTAATAGAGATGGTGTTGACAGATCTAGATTCTCGATGGATTTTTATTATCCCTTTTTGGCTGGCATAAAAAATAATAAGAAAGAATTTTTAGACTTATTAGATAAATATTATGTAAAAGGACTTGGGGTTAAGTGTGTTGCTGAAGAGCCATGGATAACAATCGCAGAAAGTTCTGAATGTATAGTATCAGCGTTGGTTCACGACAATGAAAAAATTGCAAAAGAAATCTTTAATGACATTCAACAATTTCAAAATAAAGATGGGGTTTTTCCAACAGGATATCAATATGACCTGGAAGTTTTCTGGCCAGATGAGAATTCAACCTGGACAAATGCTGCTGTAATTATTGCAGCTCATGCCATATCTTTCTTTGATTCGAGTCAAAATGAATCCTCTGTAAACGTCTTTTTAGAACTAAGAAATTTTTTCAAGAGCAACTAAACTTTTAACTCTATTCACAAGTTTAAAATTTTCTCCAAGAGCTTTTTCATATATTTCTCTTGGGGCCTGGCCGCCTTCGAGTTCTGAGTCATAAATATCGTGGATTGTAAGAATACCTCCAACTCTAATTTTCTCTTTCCATGATTGGTAGTCAGTTCTTGCTGACTCAAAAGTATGGCTGCCATCAATGAATAAAAAATCTATTTCATTTTGTATTTTTTCTGATGCAGATATAGAGGTTTCAACCATGACCTTAATATATTTATCTAATTGAAACCTGGATATATTTTTTAGCAAGCTTGGCAAAGTATCGACTCTACTTTTTTCATAATCATATTCATCTGGATCAAAATATTCTTCTCCGTACTGTTGTTCTTCAGATCCTCTATGATGGTCAATTGTTACAAGATGAGTCTTATTTTCTTTGCATGCTTCACCGATGTAGCATGCTGACTTTCCACAATAAGAACCAATTTCAACTGCAAAAGTTTTAATACAATATTTTTTAGCCATTTGATATAAAAGGATGCCTTCTTCATGATCTAAAAAACCTTTAATAGAATTGAAATCAGTCAAATCTTTATGCATAAAAGTCTTCTTTGCCAAGCGTTGATTTAAACCTTCTGTGTTGCCACAAATACTCTTCAGGATTGTTTCTAATTTTTTTTTCCATAAAGTCATTTAAGCTTTGAGAAAAATTTAATCCATCCAAATGGTTTAGATTTAGTTCTTCTATGTCAAGAATGTATTTACCTAAATATATATAAGTATTCATAAAGTATGTTTTGCATCCAGTCGATTTAATAATTTTTGAAGGCGCTGATATTGTTGCAGCAGGTTGGTTAAAAAAATTAATAATATCTGATTGGTTTAATCCATAGTCTTGATCTGTTGCATAAAGAACAGTTTTACCTTTTTTAAGCCATCTTATAAATTTAATAGGATTATTTCTATCACATGTATCTCTAACACTTTTCAACCTTCCTGTTTTTTGAACAGAGTCAAATAATTCTGAATTATGAACTCTTTCAACGCCATATACGTCACAATTCATACCAAGCAATCTTGCATCAAGTTCAAGATGGAGAGAGTGCTTAAAAAATAAAAGCACACCATTATTATTTTTTTGTTCGTTAAGAAGAGATTCGATGCCATTTATTTCGTAATTAATATGTTTATTTATCTTTTTATCAGACCAGAACCATGCAATACCTGAATCAAAAACTATTTGAGCAGATGCAACAATATTCGCTTTAAGAAGACTCTTTCTTTGTTTTGATGACATATCGGGAAAACACAGATCAATGTTTTTTTTACTAATTTTATTTCTTTTAATTGGCATTAAATAAATTAGATTGCCAAATGTGAATATAAGGACCTTGTGAAGTGGTCTTGGTAGAAATAATATGAGTTTCCACAAACTCACTAGAAGTGTTAATAAAGTTCTATTCATATATTATAAGGCTGTATTATTACACTAATATTAAAATGAATGAAAAATGAATCTATTTTTGTATAACTTTGTGTTGTTTTTATCCCTTCCATTTATGGTGGGAAGAATATTGCTGAAGAGCATGAAGGACTCAGATTATAAAAAGCATTTTCTAAATAGGTTTGGCATATATGAAAATCAACACAATTTAAAAGAAATTGTATGGTTTCATGCTGTTAGCTTAGGTGAGGTTATATCATCCCAGAATATAGTTAAAACTATAGCCAAGGAAAATAATGTTGTTTTATCTGTAACAACTCCAACCGGCTTAAGAGAAGCAAAAAAAATTTTTGGTTTGGATGTCGAAGTTGTGTATGCACCGTGGGATTTAAAATGTTTTATTTCAAATTATTTTAAAACATATGAGCCAAAGTCATTAATTTTGTTTGAAACAGAAATATGGCCAAATATGATTACTCAATCATTTAAAAAAAAGATCCCAATCATATTGTCTAACGGAAGAATGTCTGAGTCTTCCTTTAAACGTTATAAAAAGTTTAATTTTTTATCAAACTTAGTTTTTCAAAAAATCACTCTTGCTTTCGTTCAAAGTGAGGCTCATAGAGAAAGGTTCGCTCTCTTGGGAGTTGATAATCACAAAATAAGAAATGCTGGCTCAGTTAAATTTGATGTTGAAGTAAATCAAAACCCTCTTCGTAATACCATTAAAAATAAAATTCTTTTAGCGGCTAGCACTCATAAAAAAGAAGACGAAATAATGATCAAATCATATGTTAAGCTTCTTGAAGAAAATGAAGGTTTAAAATTGATTATTGTTCCAAGACATCCGGATAGAGCAGAATCAATTCAGAGTTTGCTGCATAATTACAGACTAGATTCAATTTTATGCAAAGAAATACCTCAAGATTTTAGTAAAAATAATGTGTATGTAATTAAAGCTACCGGTCTTTTAAAAAAGCTTTATTCAATCGCTACTCTAGCATATGTTGGGGGTAGTCTATTTAAAGAATATGGAGGACATAACATTATTGAGCCAGCATCCCAAAGATGCCCATTTATTGTTGGTCCTTTCATGAAAAATTTTTTAGACATTATTAATGATTTTAAAAATCAAGATGCATGTATACAGATTCAAAATGAAAAAGAGCTTTTTAATGCATTTCAAACCTTGCTAAATGATGATGAGTTGAGAGATGATATGTCCACACGAGCTGCAGAAGTTTGTTTAAAGAGTCAGGGTTCTTTGCAAGAGCAATGTAATACTATTTTAAAAATTATTGGAGGAGATAGAGTTGAAATTAGTAACAGCAATTATTAAACCTTTTAAGTTAGAAGAAGTTCGATCATCGTTAGATAAAATTGGGGTTTTAGGAATGACTATGACTGAAGTAAAAGGGTTTGGGAGGCAAAAAGGACATACCGAATTATACAGAGGGGCTGAGTACACCATTGATTTCTTACCAAAAATTAAAATTGAAATAGCTATTTCAGACGATATGTTAGATCAGGTTAAAAATGCAATCATAGAAGCAGCTGGATCAGGAAAAATTGGAGATGGAAAAATATTTATCTCGCCCATTGAGGAAGTGGTTAGGATTAGAACTGGAGAAACAAACGAAGAAGCCCTTTAAATTTGAATAGTATTTCAAAAAAGCCAATTGCATTTATTCTTGGTCCAACTGCTTCAGGAAAGACAGAATTAGCAATTGAAATATGCAATTCAGTGCCTGCTGAAATTATTAGTGTTGACTCTGTTATGGTTTATGAAGATTGTAATATTGGTTCAGCAAAACCTCCAAAAGATATTTTAGAAAAATATCCACATCATTTAGTGAATTGTATTGAGCTTAGTTCAATTTTTTCTGTATCTGATTTTTATCACAGCTCTTTGGAATTGATAGATGAAATACACTCTAGGAACAAGTTGCCTTTATTTGTTGGTGGAACAATGATGTACTTTAGGGCATTAATAAATGGTCTTGATTCATTGCCTGCTAGAAATGATGACTACAGGTTAGAGCTTGAAGAAATAAAAAAGCAAAATGGTGATGAATATCTCTATGAAATGTTGGCTTCTGTTGATTCAGATTATGCTGCGAATTTAAATAAATCTGATGATAAGAGAATTATAAGAGCTCTAGAAGTTTATAAATTGACTGGAGAGAGTATGACATCTTTACTAGGTCGGGTAGATAAAAACTTTCTTTCAGAAAAATACAATATAAAACAACTAGGTATTTTAGATAAAGATAGATCAATAATTCATAAAAGAATAGAAAGGAGGCTAGAGACAATTATTAATGACGGCTTGGTAGAGGAAGTAAAGAATATTCTAGATAAATATAAGATTGCTGACAGTCACCCCATCAGAAAATCGGTAAACTATAAGCAAGCAATTTCATTCATTGAAAAAGAAATTGATGAAGATGAATTTTTTAACACAGCACTGTTTGCAACAAGACAATTAGCTAAAAGACAAATTACATGGATGAAATCGTGGGACAAACTTGAAATTTTTGAGAAAAACTCAGACTATAAAATTAAAGAAACTATTAAAAGATTAGCAAGTTCTCTTTAAATATATTTATAAGGCCATACATACAATCTATAATATAAGAAAATAACGAGGTAATTAATGTGAATTGGGATAACCAAAATAAAGATCCTTGGGGTGGAAAAAATGATGCTCCAGATTTCGATGACTTAGTTAAGAAATTCTCTTCAATATTAGGGGGTAAAAAAACATCATCTAATGGCTCAGGTAGTGGCTCGGGTGGCGGATTTAAAATACCTACTACAAGGCTTTTTCTCTATGGTTTATTTGCTTTTTCAATTATATACGCCTCTCAATCTATTTATCAGCTAGATGCTTCTGAAAGAGCGGTTATATTGAGGTTTGGTAAGTTCTTGGAAGAACAAGGAGAAGGATTAAATTTTAGGCTTGCAGGAATAGATGAAAGATACATTGAAAATGTAACTCTTACTAGAAGATATACGCAAACTAACAGCATGCTCACTAAAGATGAAAATATCGTTGATGTGACTGTATCAGCTCAGTATAGAATTGCTAATTTAAAAGATTTTGTACTTAATGTGAGAGATCCAGAAACTAGCTTAAGGCAGGGTGTTGAGAGTGCTTTAAGACATGTTGTTGGTGATAATACTCTTGAACAAACTCTTACAGTGGGAAGAGAAAATATTGCTTTTGAAGTCCAGGGAAGACTTCAACAAATACTAGATAGTTATGGTACAGGTTTAATAGTGCAGCAAGTTAACATAGAGAAAACTGATCCTCCTGCTGCTGTTAAAGATGCATTTGATGATGTGGTTGCTGCTCGAGAAGACAAGGAAAGACTTCAAAATGAAGCTGAAAGATATGCCCTGACTATTGTTCCGGAAGCAAGAGGTCAGGCACAAGCTAGAATTAGAGAGGCGGAAGGTTATAAATTAGAAGTGGTTGCAAATGCTGAGGGTGAGGTAGGAAGATTTATTCAGCTTTTAGAGGAATATAAAAAATCACCAAAGGTTACTAGAGATAGAATGTATATAGATGCAATTCAAAAAGTATTGTCAAGTACGACTAAAGTCATGATTGATATAGATAGTGGTAATAACTTAATGCTACTTCCATTAGATAAAATGATGGATCAAGGTAACAGAATTGATCTCAATCAACTAAGGTTAAGACAAGGAGATTCAGATGAATAAGAACACTTTTTTACTAGTTTTTTCTGCGCTTATAATAGGCATTGGCTTTAATAGTGTTTATGTTGTTAATGAAAAACAAAATGCTATAGTTCTTCAATTTGGAGAAGCTGTAAGGACTGACATCCCAGTGGGTTTACATTTTAAACTCCCAATTATTCAAGAAGTAAAAAAATATGATGCAAGAATTCAAACCCTTGATGAAGAGCCAGATAGAATCTTAACTGTTGAGAGTAAGTATTTATTAGTTGACTCTTACATAAAATATAGAATTTCAGATGTGTTAACCTTTTATAAAGCTAACAATGGTAGCTTTAACAGTCTTAACAGCTTATTAGGTCAACGTTCTGAATTCGTTCTTAAAAACAACTTTGGTAAGAGAACCGTTAAAGAGGTTGTTTCAGGAGAAAGGGACGAGTTAATGAGTATTATGCTAAACTCATTAAACGACTCTGTTGCAGATCTTGGTGTTGAGATAGTTGACTTTAGGGTCAAGAGAATTGATTTGCCATCAAATTTAAGCAATTCTGTTTATGAAAGAATGAGAACAGAAAGAAATAGGTTGGCTGAGGAATTGAGATCTCAAGGTAAAGAAATAGCTAGAGAAATTAGAGCTGTAGCAGACAAAGATAGAGTTGTAATTTTAGCTGAAGCATACAAAAAAGCAGAGCTTCTTAGAGGTGAGGGTGATGCTGAGGCTACAAAAATATATGCAGATGGTTTTTCTCAGGATCCAGAATTTTATGAATTTACAAGAAGTATAAAAGCTTATGTTGAGACTTTTGAAAGCAAGTCTGACATGATGTTAATAGATGCAAACTCAGAATTCTTGAAGTATCTTAATCAAAAAGAAGTCATAAAGTAAGGAATAACGTGGCTTCAAACACATTAATCCTTGGTCTTCAGTGGGGTGATGAGGGCAAAGGAAAAATAGTTGATGCTCTTAGTAAAGAATCTTTTGCTGTATGTCGCTTTCAAGGCGGTCATAATGCCGGCCACACAATTAAAGTAAATGGCCAAAAAACAGTACTTCACTTAACTCCTTCTGGAATTCTTCATCCAAACGTAAATTGTGTAATTGGTAATGGTGTTGTTTTATCTTTAGAAGCTCTAGATAAAGAAATAAATGAACTTGTCGATGCAGGGATAAATTTTGAAAATAGATTTTACATTAGCTCAGGCTGTGCGTTAATACTCCCAAGCCATATAAGTATTGATAAGGTTAGAGATAAGAAAGAATCAATAGGAACTACTGGAAGAGGTATTGGCCCTTCTTATGAAGATAAAATTGCCAGAAGGGCAGTTCGATTTGGGGACTTAGGCAACGAAAAAGTACTTAGAGAAAAAATTGAATTACTTGTTTCATACCACAACAGATTATTAGTTGAGTTGTATGGTGAGGAGCCTCATGAAATAGAGCAAGTCATCTCTGAAATGATTTCTTTTAAACATTTACACGACAAGTATTGTACAGATACGCAAGGCCTAATTTATGATTGGGTTATAAAAGAAGATCGGTCTTTATTATTTGAAGGCGCCCAAGGGACACTATTAGATATCGATCACGTGACATATCCTTATGTAACATGTTCCAGTACAACTGCTGGAGGTGTATCAACCGGCCTTGGTTTGGGACCTAAGTATATAAATAAAATTATTGGCATATCAAAAGCATATTGTACTCGGGTTGGAGAAGGGCCATTTCCAACTGAGCTTTTTGATGATAATGGTAAAATGCTTGCGGAAAAAGGAAATGAATTTGGTGCTACAACTGGCAGGCCAAGAAGGTGTGGTTGGTTAGATTTATTAGCCCTTAAAAAAGCTGTTTTTACAAATTCTGTTACTGATATTTGTTTAACAAAACTAGACGTTTTGGATGAATTTAACTTAATAGAAGTTTGTGTTGATTATGAACATGGCCAGCCAGTCTATAAAACTTTTGAGGGTTGGGAATCATTAACAGAAGGCATTACTAAATTTGAAAATTTACCCTTAAAAGCCCAAGAATATATTAATTTTATAGAAGATTTTGTTGGCTGTAATATCTCAATTGTTTCTACAGGGCCTTCAAGAGACCAGACAATTCATAGATAAATTAATTTAATTTTAGATATTTATCTAAATTAGCATTTATAAACTTATAAGACTCAGGGCTAGAGAATTTTTTTGAAAGCCTCAATGATTCGTCAATAATTACTGGTTTATCCAAATCACCATAAATCATTTCATTTAAAGCAAAGTATAAAATTGATTTATCTATCAGATCCATGTTTGAGTCTCTAACATCTAAAGAGTCTAAAATTTCTTTGAACTCACTTTTATTATTTTTGATAGATTCTAAGGATGAAGAAAATTTATCAAAATCAACCTTTTTATTTTTATGCTCATCTTTAAATTGATCGATAATGTCGGACACTTCTTGGTTATTAAAGAAATATTGGTATATAGCTTGAACTAGATACTCTCTGGTTCGGATTTGAGTCTTAAAATTAGCTAGATTTTTCATTAATAAGCTCAATTAAGGCTTGAGTGTTATTTTTTGTATTGATTTTTAATCTCTTAATTAATTGATCAGTGTTTTCAACACACAATACATTATTAATCACTGAAGTGTTTGGGTAGTTTAAGGCTAAGTCTCCAATTGATCTAAAAGTCTCGTTAGTAACCAAATCATAGTGAGTTGTTTCGCCTCTGATAACAATTCCTAAGAATAGTATTCCAGAATAGAATGATGATTCATTTTTAATTAAGTGATGTTTACCTAATGCAGCAAGTTCTAGTGCACCTGGAGCACAGGTAGTTTCATATTCATGGTCACAATCTGAAATGATGTTGGATGAAATTTTTATCATTTCATTTATATATTCGTCATACCATGAGGTATAAACAATTAAAACCTTACTCATTAACAAAACCTGTTATCTCAATATTAAAACCTGACACAGCATTATATTTAGTAGGTGTTCCAAGCACTGTGATTTTTTTTAGATTTAATGCTCTGCATATTTGAGAGCCAACGCCAATAACTCTTCTATTTCTTTTTGGTTCAATTTCTTTGTCTTCTAGTTTGTTGAGCCAGTAACTTTTTGCATCTCTGTGATTAATCAATACAAATAATCCTGCTTCCTCTTTTGAGATTCTCTCAATAGATTTTCTTATAGACCAATTCTTACCCATTTCCTCAATTCCTAAAGTATCTTGTAGAATGCTTTGAGTTTGAACACGCACTAGAGGAGATTCTACTTTCGATAAGTCACCTTTAGTCAATGAAAAATGATATTCATCTCTGACATTATCTTTCCAAACAATAAGTTTAAATTCTCCAAATTCATTGTTGATAGTTTTTTCATTAATAGCCTCAATAGTTGAATCTAATGAAAGTCTAAAATCAATTAGATCGGCTATTGTCCCAACTTTAATATCATGTTTATTACCAAATTTAATCAGATCATCTCTTCGCGCCATAGTGCCATCATCATTCATAATTTCACAAATAACACCAGCAGACTGAAAACCAGCAAGCTTTGCAAGATCGCATGCCGCTTCAGTATGTCCAGCTCTACTAAGAACTCCACCTTCCATTGCCTTTAAAGGAAAAATATGACCTGGTTGAACAATATCGGAAGTCTTTGAGTTTTTGTTTACAACAGTCTTAATAGTATGAGCTCTGTCAGCAGCAGAAATTCCAGTTGTAATTCCTTCAGCAGCCTCGATGGAAACAGTGAAAGCTGTTTTGTTTGAAGCCTTATTATTATTAGTCATCATTTTAAGATCAAATTTATTTATTAAATCTTTACAAAGAGGGAGACAAATTAAACCTTTTCCCTTAGAGGCCATAAAATTAATAATTTCTGGTGTTACCATTTCAGCAGCGCAGACTAAATCTCCTTCATTTTCTCGAGATTCATCATCAAGAATAATAACCATTTTTCCTTTTCGAATATCTTGAATGATATCTTTTATATTATCTTTTAACATTTTATGTATATTTTTTTTGTATCTGATTCAATTTTATAGGACGATTCTAGTTTAAAACCTAGTTTTTCAACAGCATTATCTTCTTTAAACCACTTTACTCCATTTGGTCCAAGTTCCGAAGGTGATTCATAGATAATTAACTTATCTACCAAATCTTCATTTAAGAAAGAGTTGATTAATTTTGGGCCTGCCTCAACCAGTATTGATGTAATATCGGTATCTTTAAATCTATTAACAATATTTTTAATATTTTGTTCTTTAATGATTTCATAGTCCGCGTTTTTAAAAAATGGCGCATCAAAGTTAAAATTAGTTTTGCCACTTAATAATATTTTTTTGGGTTGGTTGATAGGAAAATCAACTCTAGCATTCATTAATGGATTATCATTTTTAACCGTGTTGCCTCCGGTTAGAATTACATCCATAGATGCCCTCAGTTTTTGCACATCTTCTCGGGACTTCTTAGAAGAAATCCATGTTTGTCGATTATCAAGCAAATGAGATCTACCATCAAAGGATGAAGCAATTTTTGCTGTTATAAAGGGTCTTTTATATGTATTTTTAAAAAAGAAAAATTTATTTTGTTCTTTTACTAACTCAGCACAAATACCGCTCTTTACACTAATACCATTTTTTTCTAGTTTTTTAATACCTTTTCCAGAAACAAGTGGATTAGGGTCAAGAGCACCGATTACAACATTTTTAATACCTGAACTAATTATTACCTCAGTGCATGGACCTGTCTTACCAGTATGATCACAGGGTTCCAATGTGCATATTAAAGTTAGTTCTTCAAAAGAGTTAAAGCTTTTACCGAGGTTAAGTTTCGCAGAATTTAATGCATTAACTTCTGCATGATTACTCCCAAATTGTTCATGTGCCCCTTCAGAAATTATTTGTTTATCTTTAACAATTATGCATCCAACAACCGGGTTAGGTTTCGCCGTATATTTATATTGATTAGCATGAGAGATAGCTCTCAGCATCAATTTTTCATAACTCATTTTTTTGATTTATTTTTTGAATTTTTTTTTGGTTTTTCTTTACGGAGAGAATTAATTTCTTCTGAGAAGTCTTTTATATCTTGAAAATCTCTATAAACCGATGCAAATCTTACATATGCAACACTATCTACTTCCTTAAGCGCATTCATCATGATCTCACCAATTTTTATAGAGGGGATTTCTCTTAATCCACAAGTTCTAATTTCATTTAAAATCTTTCCAAAGACTGTATCTATATCTTCTGACGATAGGGGTCTTTTTTCTAGAGCCCTTAGCATACCTCTTTTTAGTTTTGAGCCATTAAATGGTTGTCTTTCACCATCATTTTTTACTACTCTAGGCAGAGCTAAGTCTGCTGTTTCAAAGGTTGTAAATCTAGCTTGGCATACCTCACAGGATCTTCTTCTTCTAGTTTGCGAGCCATCTGCAACTAGTCTTGAATCAATAACTTTTGTGTCTTCGGCCTGACAAAACGGACAATGCATCTATAAATTATAGACTGGATATTCTTTTGTTAGGTTAGTTACTTTATTTTTTATTTCTGACTTGAAACTCTCGTCATCAATATTTTCAACAACGTCACATATCCAATTACTCAATAATTTAATCTCTTCAGTTTTAAAACCTCTAGTAGTTACAGCTGGAGTTCCAAGCCTTACACCAGAAGTAATAAAGGGTGAACGAGGGTCGTTAGGTACTGAATTTTTATTTACAGTTATGTTTACATCTCCTAATGCTTTTTCTAAATCTTTTCCTGATATATTTTTATTTTGTAAATCAACAAGAACGATATGATTTTCTGTTCCTCCTGTTACAACATCAATACCCCGAGAAATAATAACCTCACACATTGTTTTTGCATTATCTACCACATTTTGAATGTAATCTTTAAATGCAGGCTCTAAAGCTTCTTTAAAACAAACTGCTTTCGCTGCTATGACATGCATCAATGGCCCACCTTGAGATCCTGGAAATACAGCAGAATTAAGTTTTTTCTCTAGTATTTCATTGCTTTTGGCTAAAATAATTCCAGACCTTGGTCCCCTAAGTGTTTTGTGTGTTGTTGAAGTTACAACATCTGCGAAAGGAATTGGTGATGGATAATGACCAGATGCAACCAATCCTGATATATGCGCCATATCAACTAAAAAATAAGCTCCCACCTCGTCTGCGATATCTCTGAATTTTTGCCAATCAATAATGCCTGAGTATGCTGAAAAACCAGCAATTATTAATTTGGGTTTATGCTCTATCGCTAAGCCTCTTACTTGATCATAATTAATTTCATTAGTATCCGGATGAAGGCCATATTGAACGCTTTTATAATTTTTTCCTGAAAAATTAACTTTTGCCCCATGTGTTAAGTGACCGCCATGGTCTAAACTCATTCCAAGAATTGTATCGTTAGGCTCTAATAATGCTAAGAATGCGGCAGCATTAGCTGATGAGCCCGAATGAGGTTGAACGTTTGCATAGTCAGCTTTAAAAAGCTCTTTTGCTCTTGATATGGCTATATTTTCTGCAATATCTACATATTCGCAACCGCCGTAGTATCTCTTGGATGGATATCCTTCGGCATATTTGTTTGTTAATAATGAACCTTGAGCTTCAAGCACTCTATGACTAGCATAATTTTCAGAAGCAATTAACTCTATATGATTCTCTTGCCTTATAGCTTCTTGCTCAAAAGATTTCCATAATTCTTGATCATAGTCTTTTATAGATTTTGAATTACTAAAAATAGTATCGCTTTGAGAAAGAATTATATCTTTGATGTTAGATTTCATTGAAAAATCCTAATGTTTTAAAAATATGAAAAAGAATTTATATTCTAATTCATCTAAGGCTTTTTGTGTGCAAATGGCTTAATTCTTTTAGGATAACATGCCTTACAAACATTACATTCTAAGCCATAACAAGCTTTAGCCTGACAGAACTCACGACCCCAAAAAATTATTTGAAGATGAAGTTTATTCCACAATGATTTGTCAAATAGCTTTTTAAGATCTTCTTCAGTCTTTTGAACGTTCTTGCCGTTAGTCAAACCCCATCTTTGAGCCAATCTATGAATATGTGTATCGACTGCAAAAGCTGGCACTCCAAAACCTTGACTCATGACAACAGAAGCTGTCTTATGACCCACCCCAGGTAATGCCTCAAGATCTTTAAAATTATTTGGCACTTCTCCATTAAATTGTTTAATTAGAATTGAAGATAGTTCCTTAATAGCTTTTGATTTTTTTGGACCTAAGCCACATGGCTTAATAATTTTATATATTTGATTTTGAGATAGTTCTGCCATTCCTTCAGGATCAGATGCAACTTTAAATAATTGAGGAGTGACCTGGTTTACTCTTTCATCAGTACATTGAGCTGATAATAGAACAGCCACTAGTAATGTATAGTTATCTTTATGATCGAGAGGTATTGGAGTTTTTGGATAAGTTTTATTAAGGATTTTTAAAACTATCTGCGCTCTTTCAGATTTTGTCATGCTAACAAATGTAGCATAATATGATCTTAAAAATGAATACCAAAAAAATACAAAAATTTATTCTTAAACTTAAAGATAGTTTTTTAGAAGAGTCTGAAGAGAATAAGAAAATGCTCGATATTTTTGTTAAGCAAATTGAGGGTACTGCATCTGCAGATGAGATTGTTTATGCCAATGAGCAATTAAATGAAATCTTAAAAAACATAGGTTTGGGTGTGTTAACAGTTCTTCCATTTAGTCCAATCACTATTCCTTATGTGATAAAGAAAGCACAAGAGTTGGGCATTGACGTTATACCAAAATGGTACAAGAAGCTTTAAGTAAGCTCACCTATAGATTAGAATAAGGTTGTAAATTTTTTTATCCAATCGGAGAAATTATGAAAAACGTAGTTATTGTTGACAGCGTTAGAACAGGTTTAGCAAAGTCACACAGGGGTGGTTTTAATATGACTAGACCTGATGAAATGTTAGCTCATCTTATTAATGCATTGCTTGAAAGAAACCCAAACCTTCCTCCAGAAGTTGTTGAAGATATCATAATGGGTTGTGGTAATCCTGAGGGCGCTCAAGGTCACAATGTTGCCAGAAATGCAGCAGTATTATCAAATCTTCCAATCACTGTAGGTGGAACAACAATTAATAGGTATTGTTCTTCTGGTCTTCAATCTATTTCCATGGCAGCAGGTCAAATTATGGCTGGTTGTTATGACACAGTTGTGGCTGGAGGGGCAGAAACTATATCCATGATGAAAATGAATATGGATAATTTTGTTAATGAAAGGTTGGCAGAACAATCTCCCGGTATTTACTTTCCGATGGGTATGACAGCTGAAGTGGTTGCAAAAAGATACAATGTTTCAAGAGAAACTCAGGATGAATTAGCACTTGAAAGTCAAAAGAGAACAGCTGCTGCACAAGAAGCTGGCTTATTCTTGGATGAAATTGTTCCTATGAATACAAAAATGTTACTTGTTAACAAAGAGACAGGTGATTCTAAAGAGATTGAAGTTACCGTTGAAAAAGATGAGTGCAATAGGCCTGAAACAACTATGGAGGCTTTAAGCAGTTTAAAACCTGTTTTTGATCCTGATAATGGAACGGTAACTGCTGGTAATTCTTCTCAATTATCGGATGGCGCTTCAATTAATTTAGTTATGTCAGAAGAAAAAGCTTTAGAGCTTGGGTTAAAACCTATTGCTTACTTTAGGGGCTTCACCACTATGGGATGTGAGCCTGATGAGATGGGTATCGGACCTGTTTACTCAGTTCCTAAGTTGTTAAAAAACTACAACATGGCAGTTGAAGATATTGATTTATGGGAGCTTAATGAAGCTTTTGCTGTTCAAGTTGCTTATTGTAGAGATACTTTGGGTATACCAATGGATAAATTGAATGTTAACGGTGGTTCTATATCAATTGGGCATCCTTTTGGAATGACTGGTTCAAGATGCGTGGGGCATCTAACCAGAGAGCTGGTTAGAAGCGACAAGCAATTTGGGGTTGTAACTATGTGTGTCGGTGGGGGAATGGGCGCATCTGGTTTGTTTGAAAGATATCCCGGTTAAGGACGTCCTTGAATTCTGAATTTGAGCTAGTAGACTTATTCAAAAATATTGGCTCAGAATACTACAAAGACAATGGCATAATTATCTCTCCTGGAGATGATTGTGCTGTGTTTAAATCTAGTAAACCTATTGTCACATCCATAGATGCTTGTGTAGAGGGTGTTCATTTTCCCAAAAACGCCAAACCTTCTGATATTGCTTATAGATCAATTGCAGTAGCTTTGAGCGATATTGCTGCTATGGGATGCAGACCTCTTGCATTTAGTCTGTCAGTAACAGCACCTCATAATGAATATGACTGGTTTGAGAGATTTCTAGAGGGAACTAAAAATATATCTGATGAGTATAAAATCTCATTAATTGGAGGAGATTTAACTTCAGGACCTTTAAATATAAATGTTGTTGTATTTGGTTCACCGTATTCGAAAAAAATTCTTACAAGAAGTGGAGCAAAGCCTGGAGATATAATATGTATAAGTTCTCAAGTTGGCCAAGCATTAAAAGGTTTAAAAGACTGGAACAACAATATAGATTCTTCATTCATTGATAGTTATTTAAGACCAAAAGCTAAAATTGAACTTGGCAAAGAGATTTCTTTGAGTGCTAATGCATGCATTGACACTTCTGATGGTTTGCTTGCAGATTTAAAAAAGATGCTTGATGCTTCAAAATGCGGGGCTGATGTTTTTATAGATGATATCCCTATAACTTCAGACATTAACGATTTAAATGCCGGCGATGATTATGATTTATGTTTTGCCTTGCCAGAAGAAATGGTTGCCGATAATTATATAAAAATTGGAATTATAAAAGAGGACAAGAGAATAAACCTTTATTCTAATAAAGGTTATGATATTGATATAAAAGGATATGAGCATTATAAATGAGCAAGTTTCCAGACCTAAAAAATCCTATTCATTTTATAGCCACGCTAGGGGGTATTGGAAAAATTCCTATTGCTCCAGGTACATGGGGATCTATATTTGGATTTTTAGTTTTTATCTATATTTCTCATTATGTAGATATGCTAATAGTTGTTATTTTATCAATACCATTTTCAATATGGATATGCGAAAAAGCATCAATTAATCTCATAGAAAAAGATCATAAATCAATCGTAATAGATGAATTAGTTGGTATTTGGGTCGCGCTAGCTCCAGCTCTATATCTATCAACGCAATCTTCGAGAACTTTATATGTAGTTCTTGCTCTTATTTTTTTTAGACTATTTGATATTTTAAAACCCTTTCCAATATCTTATTTTGATAAAAATTATAAAAATGGGCTTGGTATAGTTCTTGATGATTTGATAGCTGGGGTTATGGCTATCTTCCCAGCAATGGCTTTAATCTATCTAATATTTTAGTGACTGAAAGACCAGCAGATTCAAGCATTTCCTCTCTTGATGAATGTTCAATAAATCTATCGGGTATTCCTAAGAGAATTGATTTAACATATATGGATTCAATTGAACAGAACTCCTGTACTGCACTTCCAGCACCCCCAGCAATCGAGCCATCTTCTAAAGATACGAAATAGTCCGCTTTAGATAAATATTTTTTTAGTATTTCATGATCAAGGGGCTTAACAAATCTCATATCAATTAATGTAAAGTCCATTTTTTGTGAAACTTCCAGTGCTTTATCCAATAAAGCTCCAAAGTTTAAGAAAACAACACTAGACTGGCCTTCTCTTATTACTAAAGCTTTACCAATTTCTACACCCTCAAGATCAAAATTAACAGATGTGTTTGGGCCAGTTCCTCTTGGATATCTTACAGCTGCAGGCCCTTTATGTTTGAATGCTGTAGTTAAAAGCAATCTTGTTTCATTTTCATCTGAAGGAGTCATCAGGATTATATTTGGTATACACCTCAGATAAGCAATATCATAATTACCTGAGTGTGTTGGCCCATCCTCTCCAACTAATCCAGCTCTATCAAGAGCAAAGGTAACATCTAAATCTTGAACTGCTACATCATGAATAAATTGATCGTATGCTCTTTGAAGAAATGTTGAGTATATTGCAACAACAGGTTTTTTCTTTTCCAAAGATAGACCGGCTGCAAACGTGACTGAATGCTGCTCTGCTATAGCAACATCAAAATACCTTTCAGGATATTTACTACTAAAATCAACAAGCCCAGAGCCCTCCCGCATTGCTGGAGTAATTGCTACCAAGTTCTCATCCTTTTTAGCCATATCTAATATCCAATCACTAAAAACATCTTGATATTTTGGCCTTGGATTCGAATTTGATTTTATGCTATTAATTTTACCTATAGCATGAAACCCTATTCTGTCTGATTCAGCAGGATTGAGGCCAGCACCTTTTTTTGTAATTACATGAAGGAATTGAGGTCCATCAAAATCTTTAAGATTGCTAATGACATCCATCATCTCTTTTATATTATGACCATCAATGGGACCAACATAATTAAATCCAAGTTCTTCAAATATTGTTCCAGGTGCTACCATTGCCTTCATCTGTGTTTCAACTTTTCTTGCCAAATGGTAGGCTTGAGGCAAAGGTTTTAATACACTTGCACCACTTTTCTTAATACCTTTATAGGTTTTTGATGCCCAAATTCTTGAAAAATAGTTAGAAAGACCTCCAATATTTTCTGAAATAGACATATCGTTATCATTTAAAATTACAAGAACATTAGGTTTTAGATGACCGCCATGGCTTAATGCTTCAAATGCCATACCCGCAGTCATTGCCCCATCTCCAATTACCGCAACATGTTTTTTATTTGAATTATTTTTTTGAGCACCTATAGCCATACCTAATATTGCGCTTATAGAAGTACTTGAGTGACCAACACCAAAAGCATCATATTCACTTTCGCTAATTACTGGAAAGGGCGCCAATCCATCTTTTTGACGCACTGTATGAATCCTATCCTTTCTTCCAGTTAAGATTTTATGAGGGTATGCTTGATGTCCAACATCCCAAATCAAATTGTCATAAGGAGTATTGTATAAATGATGAAGAACCACAGTTAATTCAATAACACCAAGTCCACCTCCAAGATGACCACCGGTTTGCCCAACAGAAAATAATAAAAACTCTCTTAATTCATCAGATAAAATTTCAAGCTCAGCAACAGAAAATGACCTAATGTCAGATGGTATCGAAACCTTGTCCAGCAAAGGAGTTTTTGGTTTAGTATCAGGAATTGTATTAAAAATTTTCATTAACTCTCTCTACTAATCAAATATTTAGCCATTTCAATCAATTTATCAATATTAGTTATATTTGATTGATTTAAAGAATTTAAAGCCGAATCAGTTAGTTTGTTTGCTTTTAGTTTTGCTTCACCCAAACCAATAATGTCTATGTAAGTAAGTTTGTTATTTTTTGCATCAGAATTTTTATTTTTACCTAATATGCTTTCTATTTGAGTAACATCTAAGATATCGTCCGTAATTTGAAATGCTAAACCTATTTTGGAACTAAAATCTCTTAAAATATTTAAGGATTCTGATTCTAAACTCGATCCAATTTGACCAAGCATTACAGCACACTCAATTAATTTCCCTGTTTTTAAGTTATGAATATCATCAAGTTTCTTTATGTCTATGTTTTGATTATTTTGATTTTTAATGTCTAGATATTGACCAAAGACCATTCCATTTTTACCGCATGCTTTTGATAGAAGATTGATAGCATTGACCTTATCATCTGAGCTTAAAAAATTATCATTTGCTATAATTTCATATGCTAGAGCCTGGAGTGCATCTCCTGCTAAAACAGCATTAGCTTCTCCATATTTTATATGGCTTGATGGTTGATTTCTTCTCAAATCATCATCATCCATACATGGAAGGTCATCATGAATAAGTGAGTAGGTATGCATCAACTCAACAGCTGAAGATAATGTGACGATACTTTCTTTAGATATATTTTTATTTGTCTCAGATGAGGCAAAAACCAATCCAGCCCTAATCATTTTGCTATCAGCAAGCGCAGAATAGGCCATAGCTTCTTCTATTTTATTGTTGCTGCTTATTGATTTAAGCATCTTATCTTTTACAAGTTTTTTGACTTGAGATAAGTATTGAGAAAGCATTGAAATTTTATGAATTATCTAATTCTTGTGAAGTTCCATCATCCAATAACTCTTTAACTCTTAACTCAGCATCTTCAAGTTGTTTCTGGCATTCTTTAACTAGATTAATTCCTGCTTCAAATGATTTTACAGAATCTTCTAAATTAATATTCTCATCCTCAAGTTTTGTAACTATTGACTCAAGCTCTTTCAACGAAGACTCAAAATCAATTTTTTTATTCGAACTAGACATGCCTTATTGTAATTTATTAATTAGCTGTTTTAAAAAATTTTTTGAAATCATTTTTTAAAGCATAGGGCATAGACAGAACAGCTGGTGTTAATATCAAAGTTATAAACGTACTGAACGCCAAACCAAACACTATAGATACTGCAAGATTTGACCACCAATCTACAATTGGACTCCCAAGGGCAATATCTCTTGCAATAATATCTAAACTAACCCCCATCGCCAAGGGTAACAGGCCAAAAATGGTTGTAAGAGATGTAAGCAGGATAGGTCTTAGTCTTTGTTTACATGCGTTGATTATATGAATTGAGTTTTCAATATGTGGAGATTCTTCTCGCAGCTTATTAAAGGTATCAATTAGCACAATATTATTATTAACAACTATCCCAGCTAGAGTAACAATCGATAATCCAGTCATTGTTGTGCTAAATGGCTTTCCTGTTATTAATAAGCCTAACAGGACTCCAACAAAAGAAATTGTTACAGATGTAAGAATTATGAATGATTGATAAAAGCTGTTAAATTGAGTTAAAAGCATAAGCAGCATTATAAATACAGCCATAACACCTGCAGCTATCATGAAATTATTTACATCTTCGGTCTCTTCTGCCATACCAGTAAATTTGTAAGTCACTCCTTTGCTTAAATCAGCAGACTTTAGCCATAAATCAATTTCTTCGACTTTTTCTAAAACCTTAGATTCATCTATGGTTGCAGCACCAATCTGTTGAGTAAATTTCCCATCCCTTCTATTTACAGATTCTCTATTTTCTTTTGGTACCACTGATACAAAAGAGCTAACAGGAACTAAGCCTTTTAGAGTTATTACATTTAAATTTCTTATTCCGGTAATTGTTCTATCAGATTGAGGGAATCTAGCTCTGATTTCTACCTCATCTCTTGAATCATCTGGCCTATATTCACCTACCTTAAATCCATTAGTTAGCATTTGAACTAATGCACCTACATCAGCAACACTCACACCTAATTGAGCTGCTTTTTGCTTATCTACTTCAACACTCCATTCAACTGATGGATATGATTTTGATGAAGTAATATTCTTTAAACCTTTAATATTATTTCTCATGTGAGCCTCAATTATATCTGCAGCTGAATTCACATCATTTTCACTATTGCCATATAAATCTAATTCAATAGGATTATCAAAAGATGGTCCTCCTAAATCAGGAGCAATTTCTACAAATATGCCTGGCATATCATTTACCGATTCACTTAAAAGCTCCATTATTTTTAGTCCAGATATTTCTCTTTCTGCAGCAGGCGCCACTTCTATAAACCCACCACCAATTTTATCTGCTTCTCTATTCCACCATTCACTTCCAGCTCTTAAGTAAACGCTACCCAATCCTGGAACTTCTAAGAATCTTTCTTCGACTTGTTGAACAATTTCTTTTGTTTCTAATGCAGAATAATTGCCTCTAGCCTTGATAGTTACATTTGCTTCAACAGGATCAACTAGGGCAAAATAAATCGTTCCTTTACCAAAATAGGAATAACTTAAAATTATTATTAATAATACTGAAACGACTGCTATACAAGTCTCAATTGGATTCTTTACAAATTTTTCAATTCTTTTTCCATATAGTTCAGTTAATTTTTTAAATATAGAATCTCTGCCTTCGTCTTTGTTGAGCGCTGAATCCTGTTGTCCAAGATAGGACCCTAAAACAGGAATCATAATTAATGAATAAATAAGAGAACCAGCTAATACTGTAAAAACAGTTATTGGAAGATATCGCATAAATTGGCCAGTAAAACCCGGCCACAACATGACTGGTATGAAGGCAGCCATAGTTGTTGCTGTGGATGCTACTATGGGATAAAACATTCTTTTTGATGCCATTTTGTAACCTTCTGACCTTGAAAGACCTTCCCCAATTTTTTTATCAGCATATTCGGTTATTACAATTGCTCCATCAATTAACATACCCATGCCCAGAAGCAACCCCATCATGACAAGGAAATTTATCTCCATACCAAAAGTAAAGAAAACTAGATAAGTAAATAAAAAACAAAAAGGTATTGAAAGACCCACAAGCATTGAGACTCTAAATCCCATGCTAGCTATTACCAGAACCATGATTAAAACAACTGCAGCTATAATATTTCCATTGAGCTCTTTAACCATATCAATCGAATACAAAGTATCATCTTGAGTGACTAATATTTCTAAATTTTCTGGAAGAGTTTTTTCATAGTCCTTCAATATATCTTTAATTGCATAAGAAGCGTCTATAGAATTAGCTCCATCTCTTAGTTGAACCTCTAAGGTAACTGCATCTTGACCATTAATTCTCGCATAGGATGTAAAATCTTTAAAAGTTCTTTTAATATCTGCAATATCGCCTAGAGTAACTATGGCATCTTTTGTAACTTTAATCGGGATAGAGTAAACATCCTGAGCTGTTTCAATTACGCTAGGAACTTCGATGTTAAAACTACCCTTACCTGTATCTTGTGTGCCTCCAGGAATAATTAAATTATTGTTTGATACTGAATAATAAATATCACTAAGAGTAACCTCATAAGATTCCATTCGAGATTTGTTTATTACTGCCTCAAGAACTTCTTCAGGTGCTCCTGAAAGATTTGCTTGTAAGATTTCTTCAAGACTCTCAACTTTATCTTTTAATTCTTTTGCATAGAATACTTTTTGTCTAATCGAGCTATTCCCAACAATACTAATATTCATTACGGGAAAACTTGCTTCTGAGTACTCAGATATTTGAGGATCTTCAGCCTCCCTTGGCAGCTTATATTTGGTTTCTTCGACAGCTTGCTTAATATCTACTAGAGCCTCATCCATATCGTAACCAACTTCAAACTCAAGAAATATTCTTGCAAAACTTAAAGTACTTCTTGAACTAATGCTTTTCACTCCAGAAACTGTCATTAGTCTATTTTCAAGTGGCTTTGCTATTAATCTTGACGTATCACTAGGAGACGCTCCGTCTAAATAAACCGAAACACTTATAAAGGGTAGTTGAACGTTGGGAGAAGCAGCAATAGATATTTCTTGTCTTGCATATGATCCGGCAATGATAATCATAAATGCAATCATCAAAGTTGTTTTTGCTTTTGATAAAGCAAAATCTATAATTTTTGTCATATTTGGTTTGTAAGCACTTTTTGACCGTCCTCAACAAACCCCTGACCTTGAACGATGAGATCAAGTGATTCAGGTATATCAGTAATCCATAATCCTGATTCAGAGTCCTCTAATATTGTGACATTATGAAAAACAACAATACCATCTATAACTGATCTAACTCCAATTTTGCCATTATCATTAAGTATTAGAATTGATGGTGAGATTTTGTGCGCCTTTACGGATTTTGTTTTTATTAACATTTCTGCAGTAACACCATCCCTTACCATCCCATCTTTGTTTTCTATTTGAGATTCAACTTTAAAAGTTCTTGTTGAGGTTGAGGCGCTTTTTGAAACAAATGTTAAATT
Organism: Gammaproteobacteria bacterium; assembly: GCA_965656035.1. Taxonomy (GTDB): domain Bacteria; phylum Pseudomonadota; class Gammaproteobacteria; order Magnimaribacterales; family D2472; genus SCGC-AAA076-P13. The sequence goes on from CBFHIO010000007.1 coordinate 28,993, forward strand.
TCCTTCAATGACCTCACCTGTAATTAAAGTAATAAGGACCTCTTGGCCTATTTCAACTTTATTAATATTAAATTCTGGGACTTCGGCAGAAAATATAATAGGGTTTAGTTGGATGATGGTTGCACAAACCTGTCCTCTTTCAAGAAAATTTCCAGGTTTTATGATTTGCTCAATAAATCCTGAAAAGGGTGCCTTGACCTCTGTTCTATTTAACTCGACTACACCTAAGCTACAAAGAACAGAATCTTTTTTTACAAATTGTCCTTGAGTTGAACCAATTTTTACAACCTCACCAGAAGTTTTGGCTTTAACATTTACCCTAGCTTCAGATTGAGAGGTGGCTTTTAATTTAATTGTAGGTTGATAATCTATTGCATTGCTTGTAGATAAACCCACAGCAAAAAGCTCATTTTTTATATTCTCCGACTCTTTTTTATCTGTTACAAAAAAACCAGATACCATCCAAAGAAATATTGGTAAGAGTATATATAAAGATATTCTTATATTTTTAGTCATATTCAATTATTTTATCATTTTATTTTTAGACACAAGAACTAAACCAATCGTTCAGCTTAACTTTAAACCTTATGCTTTTTTCTAAGGCTTTCAAAAAGCTTCTTGTTCATTGGTTTATTTTTAGACCTACTAGAGTCTGGAGTTGGAATTTTTAATTCTTTACCATTTAAGACTTCTTCTTTAAGTTTATTAAAAATTTTTTTAAAAGAAGAAAACAATTCTCTACTATCTTTTTCGTCTAAAAAATTCCAACCTATTTTTTTACCTGAAAAATAAACGATAGGGTGACTCCACGGGTATTCTGTTCTTGGTGGGTATGATTTTCTTGCCTCAATAAATGCTTCTTCAACTGAAGGAAATCCATTATGACTATTTATTTCTGAACAAGCTTTAATAAAATCTGTTAGCGTCGGCAAATATGACTGAGCACCTATTACATTTTGAGTAGCTTCTATAATTATTTCTGGAGAAAAAGATTTTAAACTTATTGCCCAAAGCTTTTTGCCCTCATTAAGCCTGTCGTCAGTTCCAAAGACTTTATAAAATTGATAGTGATATGCTAATTCAAGTTTAAGAAATAAATTATCAATGCACTCAATATATTTTTCTTTACTCAAAGTTAATTTCTGCTGCCCAAGAGGTGTCACCTTTTCTTGCTGAAAATTCTTTTCCATATTTTCCTGGTTCAGCATGCTTTTGATTTTCTTCATTTTTAAAATTTTGGTTATCTAATACGTGCCTTCTTTTTACGTGCTCAATAAATTTAGAGTTCCATGTTGTGAAAGCAGAGCCATTCTCTTTCCAGTATAGTATAAATTCTCTTAGATATTTTGAGGCTGATTCTTTTGAGATATCAGATAATTCAAGAATATCATAAGCATCATTGCTTGGAGACCATTCAAAGTCTATAGTATGAGGGAGACCTTTGGTTGAGCTTTGTTCTTTTGCCCATTCTCTTCTAATGTAATCAATAAAAGAAGTATTCCAGTTATTTCTCTCTTGACCTCTTTCAGACCAATATAATACAAATTCTTTTACCTTGCTAGAGATAAAAATTTCTGGAATTTCACCCATATTTAGAATTTCTAAGGCTTCATTAGACGGCGACCAATTTGAATCAATTTTTAATTTTTTTTCGTTGTTAGCTTGAGCAGGCCGAATATCATAATTCTTTTTATTTACTATTTTTTGTGAATTTGATATCAGCTTGTAATGCAATAGTTTTTTTAGACATGCCTCAATGAGTGTATGCTCAATAAAAGGCAGCTCTTGCTTTACTATACTTTTGAAGAGCTCAGAATCACCCGAATAAGTGATTTTATTTTGCTGATACAGTTCAAGTACTATCGCAGCTTCTATGCCTAACGTTTCAGCCACATCTTTTGAAAAGGAAATTCTATCAGAATCTTTCAATAGCTTATGAACTCCTTCTTTTTGCAACTGCATCGCTCAAACTTTGCAGACAAGAAACTGTATCATCCCAACCAATACATGCATCAGTAATACTCTGACCATATACAAGAGAATCAGAAATTTTTTGATTACCTTCGACTAGATGACTTTCTATCATTACACCTTTTATGTTTTTATTTCCACTTGAAATTTGACCAGAAATATTTTCAATTATAGGTATTTGCTGTTTAAATTGTTTTTGACTATTGCCATGACTAGAATCAATCATAATTGACTCATTAACTTCAGCTTCTCTAAGCGCAATTAAAGTTTCATTAACAGAATCACTGTCATAATTTGGCTCTTTGCCACCTCTAAGAATAATGTGAGCATCATTATTACCTGCTGTTTTTAACATAGCTATTTCAGATTCCTTGGTGGCACCTAGAAAAACGTGTGAGTGGTTTGCTGCTTGTATCCCATCAATAGCTGCTTTAAGACCACCGTTTGTTGCATTTTTTATACCAATAGGGCAAGACAGTCCTGATGCCAGCTCTCTATGTATCTGACTTTCAGCTGTTCTGGCGCCAATAGCTCCCCAAGAAATAACATCAGTAATATATTGAGGGGAAATAGGATCAAGAAATTCTGTGCCTGCTGGTAGACTTAAGTTTGCTAGATCTATTAAAAGTTTCCTAGCCATTTCAACACCTTTACCAATTTTGAAGCTTTCATTGAGGTCAGGATCGTTTATAAGACCTTTCCATCCAACTGTTGTTCTAGGTTTTTCAAAATAAACCCTCATCACTATTAACAGCTGTTCTTTGAATTTAATATTTTGTTCGATTAATTTTTTTCCATATTCAATTGCACTCTCAGGATCGTGAATGGAACATGGTCCTACAACCACTAATAAGCGATCGTCCTTATCATGCAAAATTTGGCTAATTTCTTGCCTTGTTCCATATACAAGCTTAGATATGTCATCATTTATAGGGTGCTTATTTACTAATTCATATGGAGCAGGAACTTTTTGCCTATCAATAATCCTAGTATTGTCTGTTGAATAATTCATTTTTAATTATTTTTTCTTAACTGCGCATTAATATTAAATGAATCAAATAAAATTAGTAGAGGTTATATGAATTTTTATTTAAGAATAATTTTTCCACTATTTCATTTATAAAATCTAAAATAGAGAAAAGACACAATATGTTGTATTAATAAGCTCTAAACCTTACACTATGTAGTGTTTATCATGCAAAATAATACTCAAACACAGTTAGAGTTTCCAACCGTAATGGGTCAGCCATACGAGACTATTCCTGACGATCTTTTTATACCACCAAATGCATTAGAGCTTTGTCTAGAAACTTTTTCTGGACCAATGGATTTATTGCTATATTTAATCAAAAAAGAAAATATTAATATTCTTGATTTAGATGTATCCAAAATCACTGACCAGTATATTGAATATATAGACTTAATGGATGTCTTGCAGTTTGAGCTAGCTGCTGAATATTTAGTAATGGCAGCAACACTTGCTGAAATAAAATCAAGAATGATGTTGCCTCATGATATTCATGAAGAAGAGGAAGATGACCCCAAGACTTCACTTATAATAAGACT
>CBFHIO010000008.1:0-31748 GCA_965656035.1 Gammaproteobacteria bacterium
CAATTAATATTGTGAAGATCATTGTTGATACTATTGCAGTTTTTTGACTAGTTTCTTTTATAAAATCTAAAGACAACTTGCCATTGATAAGAGCTATTAGAAGTGCGCCAGCAGCCCCAATAGCAGACGCCTCTGTTGGAGTCGCTATCCCAGCAATAATAGAACCTAAAACCAAAATAATTAAAAGTAGTGGCAACGCAAGAGTTTTAAGAATATCTATAAATGATGCTGGGTTTGCTTCTGGCTCAAACAGGATATTTGGATTTTTAGAGTTTTGATAGATGGTATAAACCAGGTACCCAAGGCAAATCATAATTCCAGGAACTATGGCGCCAACAAACAAATCCCCAACAGTTACAGTTTGTTGAGAAAAAATACCCATATTATTTTGAGCTCTTTGATAGGCATTAGACATAACATCACCCAAAAGTACCAATGCAATTGAGGGAGGAATGATCTGTCCTAAGGTTCCAGTTGATGCAACCAAGCCTGATGAAAAATCTTTTTTATAACCTTGTTGAATAAGAACCGGCAGAGACATAAGCCCCATTGTCACAACCGTTGCCCCAACAATACCTGTACTTGCTGCTAATAGAGCACCTACAGCAATGATAGAAATACTAAGTCCGCCTCTAATATTCTTAAATGCCAAGGCCATGTTTTCTAACATTCTTGCAGCAATGCCCGACCTTTCAAGAACAGTCCCCATAAATATAAATAAGGGAACTGCAAGAAGAGTTACGTTATTCATAATGCCAAATATTCTTAGAGGAATGCTTTTCAAAATTGATTCATCAAATATTCCAAACGGTATGCAGATTAGAGCAAACAGAATAGAGACACCAGAAAGTGTGAATGCAACAGGATATCCAAACAAGAGAGCTAGACATATTAAAACTAAAAGCAATAAAGGAACTATTTCCATCTTGTCTTTATAAATTGATTTATTAACGCCGCTAAAAGGGTTAGTGGAAATAGAATCATTAATGTTTTTTGAATGTATACATATGCCAAGCCTCCAGCTTCTGTAGACGCTTCATTCATTTTCCAAGAAGCTTGGATTGTTTCAATAGAATAAAAAAAAGTAACCATAATAAGAGGGAATAAAAACAACAAACCAAATACAGCGTTTGTTTTCTTTTTATAGCTATCAGAAGCATTTCTATAGAAAATATCAACCCTTACATGCTCATCATGATTCATGACATAACCAGCACACCCAAGAAAAACTAAAGCATGAAAATACATCACCAGTTCTTGTACATCAGTTCTGCCAATCCCAAAAAAATATCTACTTATAATTACGAATACCATTAAAACAACCATCAAGGGTATAAGGTAAGATATTTTTTCTCCTACAAAATTTATATACTTTTCTATAACTTTCATTAGATGTCTGACGCAGATTTAGTTAGAATAAATAGCATGTTAATTGTACTTTCACCAGCAAAAACTTTAGATTATGAATTTGATTCTAAAATCAATCATACTGCACCCCAGTTTTTAAGCCAATCTTCAAGCCTTATAAAAACTCTTAAAGATAAGGAACCAAAAGATATTGCCAGTCTTATGGGTTTAAGTGATAAATTGGCAGCCTTGAATTTTGATCGTTATCAGTCATGGAAAGCATCTAAAACTGTATCAGAAGACAGCAAGCCATCTTTGCTAGTTTTCAAGGGAGATGTATATCAAGGACTTAATGCTGAAACTCTTAATGCTAAGCAAATTAAATTTGCTCAAAAGCATTTAAGAATTCTTTCTGGGTTATACGGAATATTAAGACCAATGGATGTTATTAAACCCTATAGATTAGAAATGGGCACAAAGTTAGAAACAAATAAAGGTAAAAACTTATACGAATTTTGGGGCAACTCAATTCAAGAGAATGTACTCAATGATTTAGGATCTCAAAAATCTGACTTATTAATAAACCTAGCTTCCAAGGAATATTTTAGCGTTCTGGGCAAAATGCCTGACTATGTAAATGTTGTATCCCCTGTATTCAAAGACTACAAAAATGGTAAATATAAAATAATTAGTTTTTATGCAAAAAAAGCTAGAGGCCTTATGGCTAGATGGATCATTGAGAATGGTGTAAAAGATTTTGAAAAACTTTCTGGGTTTGATGTAGATGGTTACTATTACTCAAAAGTTGAATCGACTGTCGCCGAGCCTGTTTTTTTAAGAGATTAAATTAACCCTTCTTTTTCCCAAAAAGATTTTAGTTCCTCTAAGTCATCAAACTCACCTTCAGATTTGCTCATAAATGCTGTTAGTGCAGTTTCGGTATCTTTATTGCTAATCAAGCTGGCATTCCACATAGCATGATATTCTAAAGAGTCTCTAACCGAATTATCTCTGGCGTAATTAATTTGTTTTTTGATTACTCTGGTAACAAGAGGAGATTTGCTTGCAATTGTTTGAGCTAGCTTTTCAACTTCTTCCATCATGTTCTCTACAGACGAATAAACATTATTAACAAGACCAAGAGATTTAGCTTCTGCAGAGTTACATTTTCTTCCTGTGTATGCAAGCTCCCTCAAAACAGCCAAAGGAATTAAAGATGGCAGTCTTTGAAGTGTACCAACATCAGCAGCAATGCCAATATCAACTTCTGCAATTTTAAAAAAAGCATCTTCTGAGCAATATCTCATATCACATGCTGCCGCCATATCAATGGCTCCACCAATGCATCCACCCTGTATAGCTGCTATGGTGGGCATTCTACATTCTTCAAGTACTGTAAAAGTATCCTGAAGTTCTAAAACTTCATGATAAAAAGCCTCTCTTTTTCTTGCAGGATCAATTTCTTTTTCAGATTTTTTTTGTGGAGCAAAGTTTGCAAAGTCCATGCCAGCACTAAAATGCTTGCCTTGACCCGATAATATTAGAACTCTTGCATCAGACTTCTTGTCGATTTCTCTCACTATATCTGGCAGCTCCTTCCAAAAAATTCTTGTCATGGAATTTAACTGATCAGGCCTATTCATAACAAGATGAGCAACACCATCTTTAATCTGAACATCAAAACAAGAATACTTACTCATTTTCAGCAATTTTTATAGATTCATTGACAATGCTACGCATCTTTTCTACATGCTCAAACGTTTTGTGATGAGACATTACAACTTTTCTTTCTTCACTCAATAAAACAAGCATTTTTTTGAGTTTATTTAAATTTTCCAGTAGTTCACTATTCATATTTTTTTGTAACATAAATTTAATTAATGGCATTATAATGCTCTTAATCTATGAAATCACGGAATCTATTATATTTCTCACTTATCCTTTGCACGTTTATTAACAATACTTATGCAAAAGAAAAAGAATCAAACAATACTCTTCAAGCTCAGTCAATGCTATCAGTTTTATATGCTCAATCATCAGCTGAATATGAGGCGAGCAATCTACAAACTTATATTAATGCAAAGTCTTCTCTCGACAAGGCATTGAATGACTCTAATTGGACTGCAGCACTGGAACAGAAGAATAACTTTGATGAAAAACCGCCAGCAGTTATTTTAGATATTGATGAAACAGTTTTAAATAACATTCCTTTTCAAGCCAGAGCAATTATTAATGGGCAGTCATATCCAACAGGGTGGGTTGAATGGATGCTCGAAGAATCTTCTGATGCAGTTGCTGGCGCCTCAGACTTTTTAAATTATGCACATAGTAAAGGCGTAAAAATTTTTTATGTAACAAATAGAATTGCTTTAGCTGAGGAGGCAACTCGTAACAATATTATAAAATTAGGACTACCCCTTGATACAGACAGAGATGTTTTATTGATGAAGAATGAAAATGATTGGACGTCTGACAAGGTTTCAAGAAGAGAGTTGATAGCAAAAGATTACAGAATTTTATTGTTAGTTGGTGATCAGCTAGGTGATTTTTTACCTTTAGATGAAACAACGCTTGAACCAAGCTCAAGAAAACATTTAGTATCCAGCTACAACCATATGTGGGGTTCAAAATGGTTCATGATTACTAACCCGATGTATGGAAGATGGGAAGCATCAATATATAACAATGAGTATCCCGACACAGAAGATGAGATTATGCAGATGAGGCTAGAAGCGCTAGAGCTAAAAGATAAGACAAATTAGCATTATGCAAATTGATGCAGAGTTCATAAAAAATCTTAACAAACCTCTTAAAAAAGTCGTTCAAGATGCAGCAAATGCAATTATGGACGTTTACAAAAAAGATGATTTTGATAGTGAAATAAAATCTGACGGTTCTCCTGTCACAGAGGCTGACAAAAATGCAAATAAAATTATTATTGATGCGCTAACAGAAATTACTCCAAGCATTCCAATAGTTTCGGAAGAAACTTATAAAAAAGAATCAGATATACCTAAAACTCCTTATTGGCTAGTTGATCCTTTAGATGGCACAAGGGAATTTCTAAATAAGTCCAAAGACTTTACCGTTAATATAGCTCTTATAGAAAATACTGAACCTATTTTTGGAATCATATGTGCTCCAACTTCAGGCAAAGTTTGGCTTGGATCTAAATTTAATATTCCCACTTGTGAGGAAACATCAATTGACATTTTAAGAATCGTTATGAGTAAAAGCCATCAAACAGATAAAGACAAAATGTTTTTTGATTATCTTAATAATTTAAACGTTACTTATGAAATTATAGAAAAAGGTAGTTCATTAAAGTTATGTTCTCTTGCTGATAACAAAGCTGATTTATATCCAAGGTTTGGACCTACTTCAGAATGGGATATTGCAGCTGGACACGCTATATTAATTGCAAATGGTGGCACTATTTGCCAAATGCCCAATGCTGAAGATCTTAGGTACTCAAAAGAAGAAAGCATCTTAAACCCTGCTTTCATTGCATTTAGAAATCAGACTATAAAAAACCAATATTTACCTATTTTGAGCGAGTTTTATAAAAAGTTGGTATAATTTTGTTTATAACATTAATTAATAATATAATTTATTATAAATAAAACTTATAATAAGCATGGGAACACAGCTACAACCATCTCAGTTAAACAGTCCAGGTAAGGATATAGAATCCTATTTGGCTTCTGTTCATTCAATTCCTATACTTTCTAAAGAAGAGGAACAGGAACTAGCGCTCAAATTATATGAAGAAGACGATCTTGATGCAGCAAGACAGTTAGTTATTCATCACTTAAGGTTTGTTGTTCACATTGCAAGATCTTATCAAGGATATGGTCTTCCATTGGCTGATCTTATTCAAGAAGGCAATGTAGGCCTTATAAAAGCTGTTGATAAATATGATCCGCATAGAGGAGTAAAGGTAGTTTCTTTTGCTGTTCATTGGATTAAAGCTGAAATACATGAGTACATACTTAAAAATTGGAGACTGGTAAAAATAGCTACAACCAAAGCTCAAAGAAAGTTATTTTTTAACTTAAGAGGCAAGAAGAAAAATCTTGAATGGCTAACCAAGGAAGAGGCAGAAAACATTGCTAAGGATCTTAACGTTGAAGTTAAAGATGTTCTTCATATGGAAAACAGGCTCTCCTCAAATGATGCTTCATTTGATACACCTGTTCCTTCTGGTGACGATGACGAGATGATGTCGCCTTCGCAATATCTTGAAGATAAAACATATGATCCTGAGGTTATTGTTGCTAATGCTGAGGCTGATAACATGAATCAGAGCGAATTAGTTGAAGCTCTTAAAATGTTAGATGATAGAAGCAAAGATATTCTCCAAAGAAGGTATTTGGCAGAAAACAAAGCAACATTGCATGAATTAGCTGAAGAGTATGATGTGTCTGCAGAAAGAATTAGACAAATTGAGAACGGAGCATTAAAAAAACTAAAGTCTATAATGCAAAGCGAAGCTTAATCAAAATCAATCATCATCCCCTTGATAAATGCATAACAAATTTCTTCCATCATTTGTTCAAAGAAAAGGTCGCATTACAAAAAGCCAAGAGGACAATCTTTACAAGCTTCATTCACATCAAATAACCTCTCATGCTCAGATATTGTCTGAGAAAGATAATTATAAAGAAATTATCTTAGAAATAGGCTTTGGCAATGGAGAGAGTCTTATTAATCTTGCACAAGACAATCCACATAATTTATACATTGGCTCAGAAGTTTATATGGCAGGAATTGGCCAGGTTCTTGGAGCAATTAGGGATAACGAATTAACTAACATAAGATTAATTACTGGTGATATAAGATTATTTTTAGACAAAATTAATCAACCAATTTTTGATGTAGTTCTAATAATCTGCCCTGACCCATGGCCCAAATTAAAACATCATAAAAGACGCATGATCAATTCAGAGTTTTTAGATTTAACTCATAAAGTTTTAAAATTGAGTGGCCATCTTTTTATATCTACAGATTGGGAGAATTATGCTGAATCAATTGAAGAATCAATTAATCAAAACTTAACCTTTGAAGTTATAACTTCTTCGCCATACGAACATCTGAAACTTACTAAATTTCAGAAAAGAGCTATTGAAGAGGGCAGAAAAATATATTCTTTTTCACTCAAAAAAATTAGTTAAAGGTATTTATAGTATCGTTTAGAAATTTATACCCTTTATCGGTTGCCTTAATCAAATCTTGATCTATTAAGCCTTTATCAAAGCCATGCTGTAATTTTTCTTTAAAGCTGTTAGAAATGTAAACACCTCTTTTTTCAAGATCTTCTATAGACACTCCGTCTTTTACTCTTAAAACATTCATAGCAAGATCAAGGTCGTATGAAGAATTATCTATTTGAATTTTAGTTATCTTTGATGGATCACTTATATATGATTCAATCTTTTTTAATTTAATCATTCGAGTTATTGAATTTTCTTCTGTAATTTTACTATGGGCTCCTGGACCTATGCCGAGGTAGTCCCCGTAGAGCCAATAATTCATGTTATGTTTGCTCAATGAATTATTTTTAGCCCAAGATGAAACCTCATACTGAAAGATATTATGTGCGTTTAAGCTTTCTTTGGCTGCAATTTCCATTAATTCTATAGTTTTATCAGACGGTATATCGAGTTCTTTTTTATAGAAAATTGTGTTGGGTTCAATAGTTAGCTGATAAAGAGATAGGTGATCGATCTTACTTTCGCAGAAGGTTTGAATATCTTTTTTTAGAGATTTAACTGATTGATTCATGATTCCGTACATCAAATCAATTGATATATTTATTTCTTTAAATTCTGATGCAATTTTAATTGCTTGATAACTATCACTACTATTATGATTTCTCTCCAGAGCATCTAGAGTATTTTGATCAAAGCTCTGAATCCCAATGGAGATTCTATTAACTCCAGCTTCAATAATTTCTTCAATATATGGATGAGTTACTTCTTTTGGATTTAATTCAAAACTTATTTCACACCCCTCTTTTAAAAGACCCATATCTATTAAATTTATTAGAATTTTTTTAATCATTTTTGCAGAAACTAATGATGGAGTTCCTCCCCCAAAATACACAGAGCTAAATTTTCTATTTTGTATGTATTGGCCTGATCCTCTTAAATCTTGATGAAGAGCTTCTAAGAGCTTATCTTCATCGCCTTCTAATTTATTTGTATTTATATTGAAGTCACAGTAAGGACACTTCTTCTCACACCATGGAAGATGCACATATAGTGATAAAGGTACTTTGCTAGGATTTAAGTTTTTCAAGCTCTTTTATGAATGATTTTGCTGCAACACCTCTATGACTTATTCTATTTTTTTCTTCAGCATCAATAGAGGCCATTGATACACTATATCCATTAGGATAGAAAATTTTGTCATAACCAAAGCCACCATCACCTGAGCTTTTAATTGAAATTTTTCCATGAATTTCACCTATTGAATAAAGAGGTATGGGATCTGTATCTGAACGAACACCTACCAAGACACAGACATAAAAGGCATCAAGAGAGGCAACATTTTTTTTATTTAATTCAGCAATAATCTTATCTCTATTATCTTTGTCGGACGCTTCTTCACCTGCATACCTTGCAGAATAAATTCCTGGTGCAAAGTCTAACTTTGGTACAACTAATCCGGAATCGTCTGCAACAGTAAAGAGATTTGATTTTTTTGAACCATGCCTAGCTTTTTTTAAAGCGTTTTCAAAGAATGAAATCCCGTCTTCGATAGCATCATCAATTCCTAGCTTTTCTTGAGATATTATTTCAAAGCCTTTAAAAATTTTTTTAAATTCCCTTATTTTTCCTTGATTAGATGAAGCAAGAAGGATTTTATTATTTTTTAGCAAGTAGATAGACTCCTTCAGAGGCAAAAGTATTTGGGAGGATAGACGCTGCAATGCTTTTAACACCCTTGTCATTAAGAAAGAACCTTTCATTAATGACAAATCCTTCTTCAACACATAGCGTTTCAAAATCTTTGATTGTACAAAGATGTAAGTTCTTAGTTTCATACCAGCTTGATGGAAGGTTTGGTGTGACCGGCATTTTGCCACGAACCAAATCAAGCCTGCACTTCCAAAAACCTAAATTTGGCAGAGTGACTATGCATTGTTTTGAAAGTTTTAGCATTTTTCTCAAAGCTAAATGTGGTTCTTTTAGACATTGGATTGAGCTTGCCATAATAGCAACATCAAAATTACATGTTTCAAAGTCTTGGATGCCTTCATCAATATCTTTTTCTACAACCGATATACCTTTATCAATACACTCTTGGATTTTACTATGATCAATTTCAACACCATATCCACGAATATTTTTTTGATCAATTAAATCTTTTAGGAGCGATCCATCACCGCAACCAAAATCAATAACTTTGCTTTTTTCTGGAACCCATGCTTTTATTATATGAGTGAGTGGAGTATTCATTTTGAGTTTAAAAAACCCTTTATAATATTCACAAACCTTTCAGAGGCGAACAAGAAACTATCATGACCCTGATCACCTTTTAGGATTACACATGAACAGTCAATATCAACTTTCATTGCGGCTAGTTGGATTTCTTTACTTCTTTTAGGCGGGTATAACCAGTCGCTATCAAAACCGACTATCAATAACTTAGCTTGAATCTTTTTCATGGCATCCTCAAGATTGCCATTGGTAGAGTAAGAAGTATCGTAACTATCCATGGCCTTGGTCATTAAAATATAACTATTTGCATCAAAAGTATCTGAAAACTTCTCACCTTTATACTGAAGATAATTCTCTACCTCGTAATCAACAGTACCTTCTATTTTTGATTTTATATCTTGAAACTTTCTTCCAAACTTTTGGTCCATAATTTCTTCAGAAGAATAAGTAATGTGTCCAAGCATGCGGGCTGCCTTTAGACCATTTTTGGGTTTAACCTTATGCCTAAGATAGTCACCATCCATGAAATTTATATCTTTTCTGATAGCTTCCCTTCCAACTTCATTCATGGCTATATTTTGTGTACTGGATTTTGTTGCAGCTGCAAATATTCCAGCTTTTTTTAGTTTATTGGGATATGAGATTGACCACTGTAGAGCCTGCATTCCACCCAGACTTCCGCCAACAACCATATACCATTTAGAAATACCCAAATGGTCAGTTAAAAGTTTTTGAGAGTTTACCCAGTCAGTTACTGAGACTGACGGAAAGTCTTTTCCATAAGATTCTCCAGTCTTAGGGTTGATGCTTAGCGGTCCAGATGAACCAGAGCAGCCACCTAAATTATTTGAACAAACTACAAAAAATTTATCGGTATCAATTGCTTTTCGAGATCCAATGATTTCATCCCACCATCCCCTCATTCCGTCATAAGCTGCTTTGCCTGCGGCATGATGATTCCCAGAAAATGCATGACAGATCAAGATTCCATTATCCTTATCATCATTAAGTTGACCATAAGTTTCTACCATTAAATCAAAAGTATCTAGTCTTTCCCCACATTCTAAATCAAGGCCTTGATCAAATTTAATAAGCTCAGTTTTTATTTTCATATAAATGATCTAACTATGCTCGCTAGCAATATCTCTAATTGTCTTATTAAAATCAAAGCAAATATTGGAGAAAAATCAAGACCACCAGCTGAAGGTATAAACCTCCTTATCGGTTCGAGAAGTTTTGAAGAAATCTCTTCAACTATTTGAAGTATTGGATTGGGGTTATTTGGTGCTACCCAGCTAAGGATCACTGCACCAATAATTGAAAAGAAAAAAATTGTGAGTGAACTATTTAGAACTTCAACAACAGAAACTATCCCAAGAGTATAAGCATCATATTGAGAGGAATAAAGAATGTAAAAATTCAAAAATCTGAGAAGAACAGCAATAATAAATATTGTATAAAGTTGATTTGAAAAAATAGAAATCTTAGCAATAGGCTTATAGATATTTACGAAACCCCTAACAACTGGGTTGTAATAATCTACTTTTAGTAAATTAAAAATAAAGAGCAAAATGAATGCATAACTTAAAATTCCTAAACTTAGACCCAGTAATTCATTCATATTTAGAACTCAACAGAAATGTCTTTAGCTCGCTTTATTGCTGCAGCTATTCCTTTTTCAAAATTTTGAGATAATTTTGATGATTTGAAGCTTTTTAAGCCAGCCTCAGTCGTTCCTTTTTTTGAGGCAACCGATGCTATCAATTCATCAAGGTTGTTATTATCAGTAATTGAATTAGAAATACCTTCTAACAAATTAGAAATAATAATATCCTTTTTTGATACATCACCATCACAAAGTTTTAATATTCTTTTCTCATAAACTTTTAAAAGATAAAAGAAGTAAGCAGGACCACTACCAATAAGCCCAGTAAAATCATCAATTTTGTTCTCATTGTTAATAGTGATAGTTGTGCCAACCTTTTTAAAAATTGAGGAAACTTGATTGAATGATGTTTTATTTGCATTGCAATTAAAAATCGCAGTTATACCTTTATTAAATTTAGAGGAGGTGTTTGGCATAGCCCTTATAAGTTCAATATCTTTAGCGTTAGATAAATATTTTTTTGATTTTATACCAGCAACAAGGGATACAATTTTTGGTTTTTTTATAGCTGCACATATTTCATTGCATGCATGCATGGCATCCTTCGGTTTTACACCCATAAAAATGATTGATTTTGGATCAATGTTTTTGAGTTTAATTTTATTTGCTCCTAGCTTTATTGTTTTTCTTGAGTTTGTGTTATTCCTGTCAATAAACTCAATAAGGTTTTTCTTAAACCCAGCAGATATTAAACCAGCTATCAAAGCTTGAGAGATGTTTCCCGACCCATAAAAAACTATTTTTTTCATTATCTTTTACCAAAAATCAATTCACCGACCCTAATCATGTTGGAGCCAGATTTAATTGCTGTATCAAAATCACTTGTTGTTCCCATCGACAAATACTTTGCTTTAGGAAAACTTAATAAAAGCTTTTCATGAAGTAATTTTGAATTTTGCATTTGCTTCTTATTGTCTATACCCAAATTTGGGAGAACCATTATGCCTTTTAAATTTATATTTTCCATAGAATCAACATATTTGGCAAAAACTAATAAATCATCTGGATGAATACCTGATTTTGTTGACTCGTTAGAAATATTGACTTGAATACAAGCGTTAATAACTTTGTTTATTTTTTTGCACTCATCATTAATTTTGTCTGCTATTTTTTTTCTATCAATGGTATGAATCCAATCAGCATATTTTGCAATGATCTTTGATTTATTTGATTGGAGAGGCCCTATAAAATGCCAAGTTATTTTTCCATCAATATTTTTTGCCTTATCTTCAAGCTCTTGAGCATAATTTTCACCAAAATGTTTGATGCCTATATCTTGGGCTACTTTTATATGTTCTAGACTTTTCTTTTTAGACACTGCAATTAGAAAAATATCATTAGCATCTTTTGAGACGGTTTTGGTGGCTAAGGATATCCTGAGGTTAAGAGAATTAAAATTCGTTTCTAATTCTTTTTGCATAATGTTCTCAATTGAGGATCAAAGCCTCTATTAGTGATTTTTTCTTTCATATTATTCGCAGCTGATCTATTTTTGTAAGGACCAGTTATAACGCTATGTAAAAGTTTTCCAGGATTAGAACTGCTATATATCTCATTTATGGTTATTAACTCTATTTCATTAAGAATTTCTTGTGCCTCATAAGCATATTTTTTATTACCGTATGCGCCTATCTGAACAAAGTATTCACAAGAAAGAAAGTTTTCATCTGAACTTGTTTCTATGAGAACAGAATTTTTAATTAAAGAAGTAGGAAAATCTATTTTAATATTATTAGACATCTCTCTTGGCTTAATGCTAGAAATATCAGTCTCAAAATAAAAAAAAGAAATAGCTCCCAAGGTAAGCGCTAGCAATATGATTCCAGAAATTATATTTCTTGATATAAGAGGGCTATTATTCTTTTTAGTTTTAAATACAGTTTTTTTTCTTGTTATATTTCTATTTTTTGAAATATTTCTATTTGCGAAGTCTTTCATGCCATTTACATTTTTTCTATTGGCTCTATCCCTAGAAGCCTCAGACCATTTGCAATGACAATCTTTGCAGCATTTAAACAAAACACTATTGAATCGATATTTTCTTTAGATTCTGTTAACACTTGATTATCGTTATAAAAGCTATGAAAGCTATGCGCAAAGTCTTTTAAAAAGTAAATAATTAAATGTGGCTGAAGAGAAATAGATGCTCTCAAAACTATATGTGGATACTTGCTCATTTCGTGGATTAGTTTGTCACAATTACTATAAGAGCCATTAGCAATCTCATTAGCATCTTTTGGCATTAGGCCATAACTTATTTCATATTTTTTTAACAACGAACATATTCGTGCATGAGCATATTGTATGTAATAGAAAATGTTTTCTTTGCTGTCTGCTTTAGCAAGATTTAAATCAAAATCTAAATGTTGGTCTGCTTGCTTTGAAAGATAATAGAATCTTGAAGCATCAGTTCCTATTTCACTTATTAAATCTGACAGCGAAAAGAACTCACCAGACCTTGTAGACATTTTTACTTTCTTACCATCTTTAAAAAGGTTAGCAAATTGTACAAGTTGGACGTCTAACTTTTCTTTGTCAAAACCTAGGCCCTCTATTGATGCCTCAATTCTTTTAATATATCCATGATGATCAGCGCCCCATACGTTTATTAATTTATCAAAACCTCTATCTATTTTATCTTTATGATAAGCAACATCAGACGCAAAATATGTAGCTCTTCCATCATCTCTAATTAGGACCCTATTTTTATCATCACCGCTTTTGCTTGTATTAAGCCAGATCGCTCCATTTTCTTTATATGCAAGCTTAGTTTCAATGAGGGTATCTATGGCTTTCTTAATTTTAGAATTACTATCATCTAGGCTTCCAAGACTGGATTCGCTATACCAATTATCAAAAGATACATTAAAACTCTTTAGATCTTCCTTTATAGTTTTTAAAACCTCCTCTAAAGCAAAAGATTTTATTTCGGGCCATGCTTTATAAGTATTTTTTGTTCTAAGTATTAATTCGTCTATTTCTTTTTCTTCATCTTCAGGCAAGTCTTTTATAAGCTCATGCACATCAATATCTGGTCTGTGGTTATTTTTGTTTTTGAAAGCTTTAGCAATTTCAGAAATATATGCGCCTTTGTATGCATTTTTTGGAAAAAAATTATCTAACTCATTCTCAAAGATTCTTACAAAAACACTAGCTGTAAGAATATCTATTTGTCTCCCAGCATCATTGATATAGTATTCTTTCTGAACCTTGTAACCAGAGGATGAAAGGATTCGACCTATTGCATCACCATAAGCAGCTCCTCGCCCATGTCCAACATGCAAAGGGCCAGTTGGGTTAGCTGAAACGAACTCAATTTGGACTGATTTATTTTTTCCATAATCCGAATCACCGTATTTTTGAGAGTCTTTATTAATTTTATTAATCGTGGAAACAAAATCTAATCTTTTAAGAGTAACATTTATAAATCCTGGTCCTGCAGATTCAACCTGATAGAAGTTATCTGTTTCTTTTAACCATTCAACCAAAGCATGAGCTATTTCTTTTGGATTCTTTTTTAAAATGCTTGCAGCTATCATACAAACATTTGAGGTTATATGGCCTTTATCCAAATCATCAGTAATTGTAGATGAGCATCTTTTTTCTATTTGACTTAATTTTTCATCTTCAATGTTTAAAAATGAAGACAAAAATTTACTTATTTCTTCATTTAATATATCAATCATTATTTGGCTCTTCCAAGATAGCTTTCGTCTCTAGTATCAACTTTTACAACTTCACCTTCATTAACAAAAAGAGGCACTTGAATAACAACACCGGTCTCTAGCTCTGCAGGTTTAGTAGCACCAGAGACAGTATCACCTTTAACGCCTGGTTCTGATTTAATAATTTTTAGCTCTACGTTTACAGGCGGATCTACTTGTATTGGTTTTTCATTCCAAAGAATAATTTCACACGCTTCTTGACCAACAAGCCATTTTTTTGCATCTCCAATCTCATTTGCACCTACTTCGATTTGTTCATAACTATTTGGATCCATAAAATGCCAAGTTTCACCATCCGTGTATAGAAATTCCATATTTTTATGATTCACATCTGCAGCTTCAGCAGATTCTCCAGATTTGAATGTTTTGTCGTTCGTATTGCCGGTGAGAAGATTCTTGTATTTTACTCGCATGACAGCCTGACCCTTGCCAGGTTTATGAAATTCATGCTCGATAATTGAACAAGGAGCGTTATCTATCAAAAGCTTTGTGCCATTTTTAAATTGATTGGTTGAAATCTTCATATAATTTATATTTTTATGTTATTTTATTAGTTGTTATTGGGGAAAACTATGAAAAAATTTTTTATCTTAGTTGCCATTAGTGCAATTGTAACTTCTTGCAGTCAAACTAGCGAACAATCTGTATCTGAAGCTGACCTAAAATTGTTCTTAGATGAGGTAGAAGAAAACAATCTTAAAGAAGGTCCTGTAGTTAGTTCTGCATATTGGATTGGATCAAACTTTATAACTTTTGATTCTCAAAATATTGTTGCTGATTACAGTAAAAGATACGCATTAAAATCTCTTGAAGATTCAAAAAAAGCTGCATTATTTAATAATTTAGAAACTACGCCAGCTCAGAGAAGACAATTGGAACTTTTAAAAAGCTCATTTGTTATGCCGCCGCCCTTAAATGAAGAACTGGCAGGAGAATTGTCTTCGATTTCTACAAGACTTGAAGCAATGTATGGAGCAGGAGAACATTGTTTTGAAGATGGCTCTTGCTACGATTTAGAGGCATTTGAGCAAATTATAGATAACTCAAGGGATCCTGATGAATTGCTTAGAGCATGGCAAGGATGGCATGAAATAGGCAAACCAATGAAGCCTTTATATATGAGAATGGTTGAGATTGGCAATCAAGGGTCTGAGGAGCTTGGTTATGATGGATTAAGTGATTTATGGTTTAGTAAGTATGACATGCCAGCTGATGAATTCCTTGAAGAAATTGACAGAGTATGGGATGAAGTTAAGCCTTTATATGACGCATTACATTGTCATGTAAGGGGCGAATTAAATGAACAATACGGTGACGAATTAGTATCTAAAGATGACTCACTTCCAGTCCATCTTCTTGGAAATATGTGGGGACAATCATGGTCAAATATCTATGATCTTGTGTATCCAATTAGCGACGATACTAGCTCCGTTGATGTAACTAAAATAATTGAAGAAAAGAACATATCTGAAATTGAAATGGTTGAATATGCTGAAGATTTCTTTTTATCAATGGGGTTTGAGCCACTGCCTAAGACTTTTTGGGAAAGATCTTTGTTTGTTAAGCCTGAAGATAGATCTGTTGTTTGTCACGCTTCAGCATGGAACTTAGATCCAGCTAAAAATGATCTAAGAATTAAGATGTGTATAGAAAAAAATGAAGAGGACTTTATTACTATTCATCATGAACTAGGGCATATTTTCTATTATCAGGCATACAATCATTTACCAACTTTATTTCAAGGCGGTGCAAATGATGGTTTCCATGAGGCTTTTGGCGATCTTTTAACATTGTCAATAACCCCTGACTACCTAAAAAACATTGGTTTTATCTCTGATGCTGAAGCCGAGCAAGCAAAAGAAGACGCAATTGGCTTATTAATGAAACAAGCTTTGGAAGGGGTTGTTGTTGTTCCTTGGGCTCTCATGCTAGACAAATGGAGAGCTGGAGTCTTTAACGGTGAGACAAGTCAAGATGAATTAAACAAATCATGGTGGGATTTGAGAAAGTTTTATCAAGGAATTAAACCACCATTAAAAAGATCAGAGCAATATTTTGATCCTGGCGCTAAATATCACATACCAGGAAATACACCATACACCAGGTATTATTTGGCAAGGATAATGCAATATCAATTCCATGAATCACTATGTAACGGAATGGGCTTTGAAGGGCCTTTGCATGAATGCTCGATTTATGGGAATGAGTATGCTGGAGAAAAAATTATATCAACCATGGCTATGGGTCAAAGCGCTCCATGGCAGGATGCATTTGAAAATTTAACAGGCACTAGAAAGCTCAGCGGCAGCTCTATTGTTAATTACTATAAGCCTCTCAAAGAATGGCTTGATGTTCAAAATAAAAATAGAGTTTGTGGATGGAGTGAATAATGAATGCATTAGTTAATTTGTTAATATCATTAGTTGTATTTTTTCTAGCGATTTCAATTGCTGCAGCAACCGGAATAGATAATGTATTGAGGGTTGTAGTTTTAGCATTTTTAATTCAGTGGATTGCATTTATTCCTGCGTATGTTTTCCAGACAGAAAAATTTTATGATCTTACTGGAAGCCTTACTTATCTTTCAGTGGTTTGGTATTCCCTTGCATTAGCATCTGATGGTTTTTTAATGATAAATGCTGCAAGTGCTAGTATTGTTGTTCTAATTTCTTTATGGGCAATAAGACTGGGTAGTTTTTTGTTTATGCGAATACACAAGGACGGTGAAGATAAAAGATTTAGGACCATAAAGCCCTCGCCAACTCAATTTTTTATGACATGGACATTACAAGGACTATGGGTTTCTCTATGTTCGATGTGCGCTTTAACAGCAATTTCATCAGATAGCGGGGTGGTCGTTGATGCATTTTTCTATATTGGGTTAAGTTTATTTCTTATTGGTTTTAGCACCGAGGTTGTTGCAGATAACCAAAAATCTAAATTTAGGTCTGTGCCTGAAAATAAAAATAAATTTATTACTTCAGGGCTGTGGGCTAAATCAAGACACCCAAACTATTTTGGAGAAATTGTTCTTTGGGCCGGCATTGCTGTTATGTCATTTTCATCATTAGAGGGTTGGCAATATTTAACTCTAATATCACCAATTTTCACATATATTTTGCTTGTTTACGTAAGCGGGGTAAGGATGCTTGAAGCACGGTCTGACAAAAAATGGGGTGATAACGAAGATTATAAAAAATACAAGTCTCGAACACCGGTATTATGGCCATCAATAAATAATTAAAACTTTGCAAAAGTTTCACATAGAACTTAAGAAAAAAGTTTTAATATTTGTGCATGACTGGTAATATGAAAAAACTTTTAGGGAGATATTTATGAAAAATAAACTAAACATAGCTCAGCTATGCATGATCATCTCAATTTCTGGAATGCTTATGTCATCTGACATGGAAAGTGTTCTTGAGGTTGGAAGAGATAATCAAATGCTATCAGCAAAATCTCAGGATAGGATTGATACAACTGAAAGACAAACAGACAAGATTGTCAATGAATATAAAGCTGTTTCAAAACAGGTAGAAGGCTTAAAACTCTATAATGAACAAAAAAGAATTCAAATTGCTGCTCAACTAGAGTTAATGGATAAGCTTGATGATCAACTAGTTCAAGTTGTAGTTGTGCAAAGACAAATACCACCTTTAGCACAAAGAATGCTTGAAAGTTTAGAATCTTTTATCGCTCTTGATACTCCCTTCAGGATCGAAGAAAGACAAAACAGAATCGATCTAGTTAGAGCATCTTTAGCCAAACCCAAAGTTACAGCTTCTGAGCAAGTTAGACAGGTCTTAGAGGCTTACAACATTGAGGCTGAATACGGTAGAAAAATCGATACTTATGAGAGTTCACTTGAGGACGGTACTGTTGTAAACATTCTTGTTATTGGAAGAGTTGGCATGTTTTATCAAACAAAAGACGAGCAATCTAGTGGTAGATGGAATAACGAAACAGGTTCATGGGACGAACTGCCTGGTTCTTACAGAAAACCAATCAGAGACGGCATCAGAATGGCTAAAAAATTAGCTCCAACAGATATGTTAATGATGCCTATTGTTAAAGGAGAAGTGTAATGAAAAAGCTTTATGTATTTCCAGCATTATTAATGCTATTTAGTGGTTTCGCATTTTCTCAAGAAGCTTCTGAAGAGGTGGTTGAGGTATCAACAGTTGAAGCTTTATTAGCGCTAGTTAAAGAAGGCAAAACTCAAGAGCAAGCTGCAAACTCACAGAGAGAAGCAGAGTTTATGTCCAATAAAAATAAACAAGCCTCTATTTTAGCAGCTGAAAAAAGAGAGTTAGCAAGACAGGAAAAAATTGCTGATACGCTTGAGATTGAATATAAAAAGAACGAAGAGATTTTAAGAGTTAAAGAAGAAGCTTATCAAAAAGAGTTGGGTTCATTGGTAGAGCTATTCGGACATCTTCAAAGCTCAGCCGGAGAAGCGGCCGTTCAATTTTCAGGTTCATTGACTGGAGCTGAATATGGACAAGATAGAGTTAAATTCTTAAATGAATTAACAGGTAAAATGTCGGAAACAACCGAGCTTCCAACTATCAGAGAAATTGAAGGATTGTGGTATGAACTTCAAAGAGAAATGGTGGCTAGTGGTCAAGTTGTATCTTTTACAACCAATGTTATAGACGTAGATGGTGAGACTTCTGAATGTAATGTAACCAGAGTTGGTCTTTTCAATGCTGTGTGTGACGGTAAATATTTAGAATATGCAACTTCCAAGGGGCAGTATGCTTTCTTACCTAGACAGCCTGCTGGCAGATATACTAAAACTGCAAGTAAAATTGGTGATGCAGAAGTTGGTGAGCAGGTAAAATTTGGTGTAGACCCAACAGGTCCTACCGGCGGCAGCTTGCTTGCAAATTTAATACAAACTCCTTCATTAATGGAAAGAGCTCAGCAGGGTAGAGAAGTTGGTTATGCAATTATTGCTGTTGGTGTTATTGCTGTTTTATTTGCGTTCTATAAATTATATAGCTTATACATGATTGGAACTGCAGTAAGAAAACAAGCTGGCCAAGATGCTGCTGATTCAGCAAACCCACTTGGACGTGTCTTGAAAGTTGGAAAAGATAATTTTGATAAAGACATTGACACATTAGAGTTAAAACTCGCAGAGGCTATAATGGCTGAAAGACCAGCTATAGAACAAGGCATTGGGTTTATAAAGATCATTTCAGTTATTGCACCACTAGCAGGTCTTCTAGGAACTGTTACAGGTATGATTGTGACTTTCCAAATGATTACCTTGTATGGAACAGGTGATCCTAAGCTCATGGCTGGAGGTATTTCACAAGCCCTAGTGACTACAGTGCTTGGTTTGTTAGTAGCCATTCCAACAAGTTTACTTCATTCTTTTACACAATCTTCAGCTAGAGGAATTATAAGTATTCTTGAAGAACAGAGTACTGGAATTCTTGCTGAAAAAGCAGAGAAGTAGGTAATAGTTTATGCTATTTGCAATCACAGAAGCCCTGTCCTCCATTAGAGACTTTATGGAGCAGGGTGGTAATGTGCTTTGGCTAATAGCAATTCTTGTATTTTTTATGTGGGGAATGATTTTTGAGAGAATATGGTATCTTTCCCATGCGCATCAAGAGTACGTTTTAAATCTTGCTGAAAAATGGAATTCTAGAAAAGATAAGAAATCTTGGTATGCACTTCAAATTAGAGAAAAGATGATGTCTCAAGCCAAAATGGAGATCAACAAGAATATTAGTATTATACAAACATGCATTGTACTAGCTCCATTATTAGGTTTGTTAGGTACTGTGACTGGAATGATTGAAGTTTTTCAAGTTATGGCTTTTAACGGTGGTGGAGATGCTAGGGCCATGGCTGGTGGAGTTTCTAAAGCTACACTTCCAACTATGGCTGGCATGGTTACTGCTTTATCTGGCTCGTTTGCAGCAATTTATTTAACTAGCACTAGTAAAAGACATGAAGCTGAACTTAACGATATTATTAAAAGAGAAATAGATTAGTAGAGGGTTATTATGAGAAGAAATGCAATAACAAGCGCAGTTCAAGAAGAAAATGATGAAATTAATTTAACACCAATGCTTGATGTGGTTTTCATCATGCTAATTTTCTTTATTGTTACAGCTAATTTTATAAAAGAGCCTGGGCTTGAAATTAACAGACCTGACTCTGATACTGCTGAAACTCAAGAGAACGCAGCTATACTAATTGCTGTTGGTCCTACTGGAGAGGTATGGATGGACGGGAGAAGAATTGATGTCAGACAGGTAAAGGCAAACGTAGTGAAGCTATTAGCAGACAATCCTCAAGGCTCGGTTGTTATTCAGGCAGATGAAAAAGCAATGGCTGACACCATCATTCAAGTTATGGATGGGGCAAGAGAAGCTGGGGTGAGTGCAATATCATTAGCGTCTGAACCAAAATAATTTGAAATGGATCAATTTACAAAAGTTATAAATTCTTTATTTAAGCCTTTCATATCTTTATATAATAAAGCTTTTGATGCTAATAAGTATGTAGCTGGTATTGGGCTATCAGTTCTTATAACAACAGCATTATTTTTTGTGATGGTGGTACTAATTTCACTAGGAGATAGTGGAATGAAAGAGGATACATCTGTTAAGTTAGCTGATGTAGTGATGCCTGAAAGACAAATTGAAACATTCACAACAGAGGTAGAAAAACCTGATAAGCCTGAAGAGCAACCTGAAGATATTGCTCAGCCTGAATTAGATCTCCAGCCTTTAACTGGTTTAGATGTTTCTATTGCTAAACCAAAAGCAAACTTTAAAGCTGGTGGATCTTTTTTCAGAGATGGGGAGTATATTCCCTTATTTAAGGTGCAGCCAATTTATCCTCGAAGAGCACAAGAAAGAGGAACAGAAGGGTTTGCAATAGTTTCATTTACTATTACTGAATCAGGTACCGTTGAAAATGCTACAGCACTAGAGGGATATTGTGGAGATCCTCAAGGGCCTGAAGAAGAAATGAGGCCATGCACTTTATTTAATAGCGCATCTGCAAGAGCTGCTTTGAAATTGAAATACAAGCCTAAAATTGTTGATGGCAAGGCAACGTCTGTTGAGGGCGTGCTTCATAGATTTACGTTTATAATGGCAGATGATGAATAAATTTATATTTAAACACAAGTTAGTATATGCAATGGTCTTGCTGGCCCTTGCATTTTCATACCCCACAACACTAATTGAAGCTCAATCAAGTGATAAACCAAAAACACAATATAAAAAAGCAAGAGCATTACAAAACACAACCGCTAAAAAAATGGCAAAGGTATATGAAGCTCTTGAAATTGTTAATGAAAAGGGTGAGCCAGCCCCAGACATGGAAACTGTTGTTGAAATCTTAACAGAACTCAGGAATGATCAAGAAAATCTTAAGAGTTATGACAGATCTGTGATGTGGAATTCTTGGGGTTATGTTTACTTTTCTGATGGCAAATATAAGCAAGCAATGCAGGCGTATGAAAATGTAATTAATGAACCAGAGGTAACTTTGCCAATAAGGAACGCAGCGCTTTTTACTCTAGCGCAGTTAAATCTGGTTCAAGAAAATTATGCAAAAGGAATTGAGTTAATCCTTCAGTGGATGGATCAGGTTGAAACCGTAACTGCTCAATCATGGTCTCTATTAGGTCAAGCGTATTTTCAACAAGGTGATTTTAGAAAAGCTATGTCTTCAATGGAGACAGCTATTTCAATGTCAGAGGAAGAGGGTTATAAGCCAAAAGAAAATTGGTATGTTTTACTTGCTGCATGTATTAGTGAGCTTAAAGTAGAGATTGGAGAAAAGAAAGCTCTTCTTCAGCAGCTTGATATATATGAAATCCTCGTAAATCTTTATCCAAAAAAACTTTATTTCATCCAGCTGGGTGGTACTTATGGTCAATTAGGTAGAGAAAAAGATTATATGATCACATTGAAAGCTGCCCATGCAAAAGATTTATTAGATAAAGAATCAGAATATTTAGCCTTGGCTCAGTTACTTCTACTTAATCAGAATCCATATTGGGCGGCACAGGTTTTGGTTTCTGGACAGAAGAAAATTACCACATACACAGAAACAGTCAAAGACAAAGTAACTGGAGAAGAAGTAAAGGTTGAAAAGAAAGGTCCTGTAGTAAGAGATAATGAAAAGAATCTCAAGCTCCTTGCTGACTCTTGGAGAATGGCTCAAGAAATAGATAAGGCTATACCTGTTTTAGAACAAGCTGCTAAATTATCCAAAGATGGTAAATCATATGTGCTTTTAGGAAATTTATATCTTGCTGAAGATAAGCTTGAAAAGGCAGTTGATTCAATTAAAAAAGGTTTAAAGAAAGGTAAAATAGATAAGATTTCTCAAGTTCACCTAACACTTGGCCAAGCTTATTTTGAACTACAAAAATTTGAGGATGCAAAAAAAGAATTTAGAATTGCTGCTAAAGATAAAGACAAGAAAGTTAAAAGCACAGCCAATAATTGGATTAAGTATACTGAAAATGAAGAAATTCGAGTTAAGAATTTAGCATTAAGAAGAGACTATATTCAAAGTCAGTCATAATTTTTTGTATTCTTCTATTATAAAATCATAGTCGTTGTCTAAATTTTTAGTATAAGACTCAGACGAAATAAGATCCCAGTTCTTCATATCAATCTTTGGGTAATAAACATCTCCAGCAACACTACAATCTACCTTTGTAATAATTAATTTATTTAAAATGGGCAAAGTCTCTTCAAATAAATAACCACCACCGATAATTACTATCTCGTTTTCAATGCCCAAGTCCATGTTATGCTTTTCAGCGCTTAGCATAGCTTCTTCTAAATTATTGAAAACATGAACTCCATCAATTTCTTTAATGGTTCTGGATATTACGTAATTTACTCTATTAGGAAGAGGTCTTCCAATGGACTCATATGTCTTTCGACCCATTATAATTACTTTGTTAAGAGTATATTTCTTAAAATGGGCCAAATCATCTTTTAAATTCCAGGGTAAGTTATTATCAACTCCGATTACGAGCTCTTTCGAAACTGCAACAAGATGAGAAATAACTGTCATTTTTTATACTGCCATTGTTGCTTTTATGGCTGGGTGATGTTCATAATTTTCAAGCTTAAAATCATCTATGGAGCAAGTAGATAAATCATCAAGAGAATTTAATGTTGGCAAAATTAATTTTGGTGGATTATATGGCTCTCTTTTTATTTGCTCCTTAACCTGCTCTACCGAGTTTAAATATATGTGCGCATCCCCAAAAGAATGAACAAATTTTTTGGGTTTTAGATTAAGAATTTCTGCAAAGATACTTAATAAAAGTGAGTAACTTGCTATGTTAAATGGAACACCGAGAAACATGTCTGCGCTTCTTTGGTACATATGACAACTTATAGTTCCGTTGCTAATATAAAATTGAGACATAACGTGACAGGGAGGTAATGCCATTTTGTTAATTTTTCCAACATTCCATGCAGATAGAATATGCCTTCTGCTATCAGGATTATTTTTAAGATTATTGAGCAAATCTTTAATTTGATCAATACCATCCCAATCTCTCCATTGAACACCATATACTGGACCAAGCTCTTTTTTGAGCTCACTGTTTTCATATCCTAAATGTTTGCCCTGGTTGTCAGCATTATCTGTCCATATTGTTGAGTATTTGTCTAGATCAGTCAGCTCCTCTCTATTTTTACCAAACCTTATTTCAGCTAGCCTTCTTTCATCACTTGATCCTTCTAAAAACCATATAAGCTCTGATACCACTCCCTTCCAAGCAAGGGACTTTGTTGTTACTGCAGGAAAACCTTCTTCAAGGTCAAACGATAGTTGGTGACCAAAAGATGAAATGGTTCCTGTATTGGTTCTGTCATCTCTCTGTTCACCATTATCTAAAATATGTTGCAGCAGATCTAAGTAAGCCTTCATGCAGTTTTCCTTGAGTAAAATAGCATTATAAATCCAATTATTATCATCGGAACACAAAGAATTTGTCCCATGCTTAATGAGTCTAAAAATATATAACCTATATGAGAATCTGGCTGTCTATAGAACTCAATAAAAAATCGTATTGACCCATATAAAATTAAAAAGCTTGAACAGACTACGCCATGTATCTTTGTAATTTTATTTATCCAGTATAAAAGAATGAATAAAATTAATCCTTCACCAAGGCTTTCATATAGCTGTGATGGGTGTCTTAATAAGCCAAATGGATCTGTAGGAAAGATAAATCCCCAATCGCCATTTGTTTCTTTTCCGTACAGTTCACCGTTAAGAAAGTTACCAATTCTTACAAGGCCAAGACCTATCGGCATTGCTAGAGCAGCTCCATCCATAAGCCTTAAGAACCGTAAGTTATTTTTTTTGGCAAAGATATAGAAACTTATCACCACACCTGCTAAACCCCCATGAAAACTTAAACCTCCTTGCCAAATGTAAAATAGTGACAGTGGATTAGTTATTAGTTGATCGGTTCCATAGAAGAGCATATAACCAACTCTTCCTCCACACATAGCACCTAAAAATAATCCATAAAGGAAAACAAGGTCATTAACTTTTTCATGATTTAATCCAAGCTCAATCATTATCTGATTTGATTTTAAGTAAAGATATATAAAGACAGCAGACAACAACCATGTTGCTGCATAGTATTGAATTTTTAATGGACCAATTTCGACCAAAGAGGGATTATTAAAAAATTCTGATAATTCTATAATCATGAAAAAACCATATAAAAAGATATTATAAACATCATACACGCCATCATTCTCTTTAGTATTTTTTCAGATACGCGATGAGCAATCTCAGCTCCATATCTTGCAGCAATTATGCTTGTGAAACTTATACCAATTAGAGCTGGTAAATATATGTAGCCCAACGTAAAAGAAGGTAAAAGTGAATTATTCAAACCTGCAGCAAAATAACCCAGCGCACCAAAGATTGCTATTGGTACTCCGCATGCTGCTGAGGTTCCTACACTTGAAGTCATGGGCAACCCAGAGGCTTTTAAATAGGGCACAGAAAATATTCCCCCACCAATACCTAGAATAGATGAGAGGAATCCAATCCCGCTTCCTACAAAGTAAGGCTCTTTATTAATTTTATTTCTTGGCTTTGGTTTTATTTCTTTATTTGCACCCATTTGAAAGGCAACAAGTAATGCAAAAATTCCTATTATCACTTTTAGAAAATTTCCGTTAAGCTGAACTGCAAATAAAGCTCCTACAAATGCTCCAATTATTATTCCTGAAGCTATTGGTTTAAAAAAATTATAATCGATAGCATTTTTATTATTATGTGCATATGCTGATGACATGCTAGTAAATACAATACAGCCTAGTGAAGTGCCTACAGCCATATGAATAAGAATTGCCTCTTCAAAGCCAAATTGCATAAAACAGGCTACTAAAACGGGAACAGTAATAATACCGCCTCCAACACCAAACATCCCAGCAATAAGCCCAGCAAAAATACCCAGAGTTGAAAACAATATTAGCGCTTCAATCATTATTTATTTCTTTACAAAAATCATTTCTTAGTTGATTCAGAGCCGAGCGATATACTTCTCTTTTAAACTCAACAATAGCATATAACGGATACCAATAAGGAACCCATTTGAAATCAATAAACTCATTATCTGGATCATTTTCAAAATGAATTTTTACGTTCTTAATAAGCCTAAACATAAACCATCTTTGCTTTTGACCTCTAAACCTTTTTTTTAGAAAATGATTTTTTCTTTTTTCATGAGGAACATCATATTTAAACCATTTATCTGTTGAAGATATCAATCTTACATCTTTCTGTTTTATGCCTACTTCCTCATATAACTCTCTTTTGGCAGCCTTTAGAGGACTTTCACCAAAATCAATGCCTCCTTGAGGAAACTGCCAACTATCAATTTTTCTTCTTTTACATAACAACAATTTGCCTTTGCTGTTGATAACAATAAGCCCAACGTTTAATCTATATCCAGGTTCATTTATCATTATGTAAATTATTATTTTATGAAAAAAAATCTAGCAATATTCGATTTAGATAATACCATTCTTAATGGAGATTCTGACTATTCATGGATTAAATTTTTGATTGATATTGGATACGTAGATAAACAAGAATACGAGAAAAAAAATCAATATTTTTATGACAAGTATTATGAAGGAAATCTAGACTATGATGAATGGGCTGAGTTTGCTCTTTCAACAATAAAAGAAAAAAAACCAGAAGATATCGCTGATCTTTTGGACAAATTTTTATCTTTAGTTATCGAACCAATGATAAATATTTATGCCCTAAGGTTATTGCATAACCACCATCACAACAACGATTTAATGTTATTAGCATCAGCAACAAATTCTGTAATAGTGAACCCAATAGCCAAAAGGCTTGGTTTTGAAAATATTGTTGCTACAGAGGTTGAAATAATTGATGGAGTTTATTCAGGAAAGGTTCAAGACATACCGGCGTTAGGTGAAGGCAAGCTTCAAAAAGTTATAGAATGGATGAGCATTAGCGGTATTCATGATTTTAAAAATACCACATTCTATTCTGATTCAATTAACGACTTTCCATTGCTTTCAGTGGTTAAAAATCCCATAGCTGTTAATCCTGATAATAAATTACGAGAGGAGTGCGAGAAGCGATCCTGGAAAATTATAGATTTGCCTTAATCAGAATCTATTTTATCTGCAACAATTTGTGCTGTTTGTGCACTAAGAGTCCAGCCTAGATGGCCATGCCCCGCATGATAGAAAACTCCTTTCGTATTACTTTCTCTAGTAATTGGCATCATATTTGGAGTCATAGGTCTCAGCCCTGCCCATGGTGTATATGTTTCGGTGCTTACATTGGGAAAATATTTTTCAACCCATTTAAGCAAAGGCCTAATTCTATCTTGTTTAATGTCTGTATTTATTCCAGCAAGTTCTGCAGTCCCAGCAACCCTGAATCTATCACCAAGTCGACTGGCAACAATTTTTACTGGCTGATCTATTAATGAAACAGTTGGTGCGCATTTTTTGGATAAGTCATCTTTGAGATCAATTGTCACGCTGTATCCCTTAACTGGATATATGTTCATTTTATCACCGAGCTTATTTGCAAAGTTTTGTGTATTAACGCCTGCACAAATGACCACATTATCAAAGGTATCATTGATTATTTCATTTTCATGTCGCATTGTGAGAACTAACTTATCTTTTTGCCTAGTTATATATTCAACAGTTGTTTTGAGTTGAAGGTTTGCTGAGTATTTATCTTCAAGAATTTGTTCTAGCTTTGTACAAAATTTGTGAATGTCGCCACTTGCATCAGATTTTGTATATATACCACCAAGAATTTTTTCATAATTTTTGTTATTTTCAAAAGCTGGCTCTATTTCTTTAACTTCTTCGGTAGTTAATATATCCCATTCCATTCCTTCCTGATTTAGCCAAGAAACCTTCTCCCTATCTAATTTGAATTCTTTTTCATTATCATAGAATCTAAGGATACCCTTCTTAAGTAATTCAAACTCAATACCTTCTTCATCAGCTATCTTGAAATATATTTCTCTTGCTTTTTTTGCAATATCAATTGTTTCAAGGGTATTTTTTTTATGCTCACCCTTTATAGTTGCCCAAAGAAATCCCATCATCCACTTATATTTTTGAATTTCAGGAGAAGGGTTGAATAACAATGGAGCATCTGGTGTGAACATCCATTTAATCCCGCTAACAACATTTTTAGTTGTATTCCAAGTTTCTGCATTACTTGCACTTAATTGACCTCCATTAGCATAGCTTGTGGCCATTGCAGGATATCTTCGAGAGTCAATAATAGTTACGCTGTGCCCCTTTTTTAGAAGTGCATAGGCAGTAGTAGTACCAGCAATTCCAGCACCAATTACAGCAATTTTTTTCATACCTTATTCTCTCAATTAATTTGAGTAAAAGCGACAAAAGAATATTAAAAACATGCTTTTTATTTTATAGAAATTTGGTTACAATCCAAATAAGAATGATTCTCATTTAGAAAACCTATAAGGATATAAATATGAGCGAGTTTATTATTGTATTTAGAGAAGTTTTAGAGGCATCTCTTGTTGTTGGAATTATCTATTTGATTTTAGAGAAATCAAATCAGTTAAGTCACCTTTATAAGTTGTGGATGGGGGTTGTAGCAGCAATTCTTGCTAGTATTTTAGTTGGTTATCTTGTTTTAGCGGCCAAGGAATCTCTTGGAAATGACTCTACAGCAGCTTTATTTGAGGGTATTTTCTTATATTTAACAGCCATCTTGATATGGTATGTAATATTTTGGTTATCTAAACATGTAAGCGATAGAAAAGAGCTAGAAGGAAAGACTTTAAGCGCAATTAAACTTTCATCATGGGGAGTATTTTTAGTGGTTTTCTTTGCAATTCTCAGAGAAGGTTTTGAAACAGCAGTGTTTTTAATTTCAAGTTTTTCTATTACTGGTTCATTTTCATATTTAGGATTTTTTACTGGGGCAGTTCTTGCAATTTTAATTGGATATTTGATCGTTCTCCAGGGAAGAAAAATAAATTTAAGATACGTATTTAAATATACAACTTTATTATTAGTTTTTTTATCTGCTGGGATGGTTGCATATGGAACTCACGAGCTTGAAGAGTATTTGGTTAAATCAGAACAAATTGAGAAAACAGAAATCTATAGGCCATGGGATATTTTGCAACCACAAACAAACGAGCAAGGACAAAGCACTTATCATCCACTTCATGATAAAGGGTCTATAGGCCTTTTTTTAAAAGGATTTTTTGGCTATAACAGCAATCCAAACATCCCCGAGGTTATTCTTTGGATTTGTGCCCTGTTTTTTGGATTAAATATGTGGAGACGATTCTATTTTTAATTGTCTAACTGATCCATACTTTTAATAGCTTTATTCATTTGTCTCTCTCGCGTAGCGTGTTCATTTACAGCCTTAAGCATTGCGTCTGCTTTTTTCAACAATTCTTCAGTAGAGCTTCCAAATTTTTCAAATTCTTTTTTTAGTTTGCCAAACTCTTCCATGATTTCGCCAGCTCTATTATTAAGAGCAAGAGTTCTAAAACCCATATGAACGCTAATTAAATATGCTGCTAAAGAATTTGGCCCCATTATTAGAACTCTTGAATCTCTAAAAATAGATTCCCTAAGATTCTCAATAGAATCAATTAACTGCATCAAAGATTCACTAGGTATATACATAACCCCAAGGTCGATAGTTACACCAGATTGAATATACTTTTCTTGAATATCAGATGCGTCTTTTACTACATGCCTCTTTATATCATCTATAGATTTTTTAATTAGCCTTTCATCTGTTTGATCAATCGAATCAAGATAAGAGTCGTAAAGTCCTGATGGAAATTTTGCGTCAATAGGAAGCAAAAGCCCTTCAGGCATTTTTAAAACGAATTCAACTCTTTTTCCAGAACCTTTAATTACTTCCGCATTCTTCATATATTGACTAGGATTGAAGATATCTTGCATTATTGATTCAAGAGACCATTCTCCAAATTTTCCTGCAAGAGTTCCTCCAGACAAATACCTTCTTAATTTATTTAAAGGATCATGAAATGATTGTATGTCTTTTGTTAAATCTAACAATGTATCTTCTTGTTTTCCTAGCGCTCTATCTAATTGTTCAATTGATTCCAGACCTTTGTTTTTATTTAAGGTATTTTTAATCTGCAAGTAAATAATAGTGATTAATAACGAAATTATTATTATTAATATGACTGTAATAATCCACAAATTCATTTTTAGTCCAAGAAGATTTTAAATCTTCTTCTAATATATACCACTAATGATTTAATCCTATAAAATAAGCCCTATGCCGGATAACATTTTAACTTATTTTGAACAAATCAAGGCACAAGGCCTTTCAATTGATATCACCAGGGGAAAGCCTGATGCATATCAGCTGGATTTAGCTAACGAGCTGTTAAGTATGAATGTAGAGCCTTTTGATGGCAGCGTAGACCTAAGAAATTACGGAGAGCCTTTTGGCATAGAAGATGCAAGGGTTCTTGGTTCAGAGCTTCTATCAGCCCCTTTTGATAATGTTATTACAGGTGAACAATCAAGTTTAATGCTCACTTATCAAATGATCCTTTCAAAATATCTATTTGCTAAACCGGTACCATGGAAGGATATTGAGGCTCCAAAATTTATTTGTCCGGTCCCTGGATTCGATAGGCACTTTAGAATGTTAGAAGATTTTGGAATAGAAATGATAACAGTACCTTTAGTAGAGGATGGTATTGATATTGATGCTCTCTCTGATGCACTTCAAAACAACTCAAATGTACTTGGAATAATTAGTGTTCCACGTCACTCAAACCCATCTGGTGAAGTTTATAGCGATGGTAATATAAATGAGCTTTTTCAAATCGCTAAACAATATTCTAAAGATTTTCTTTTTCTTTTTGATCATGCCTATTTAGTTCATGATTTCCTTCCTACAAAAGACCAAACAGCTATTTGGAAGCTAGCAGAACAAAATAATACAACCAATCAAACAGTTGTTGTAACTTCTTTTTCTAAAGTTACTTTTGGAGGTGGTGGCTTGTCATTTATGGCTGCAGCAAGTGATAATTTAGCTTTAATTAAGAGGATAAGAGGGTCGATGGTTATATGTCCTGATAAAGTAAACCAAAAAAGGCATACAAAATTTTTTAAAGACTTAAGAGCCGTCAAAGACCATATGAAAAAGCATGCTGATCTAATTAGGCCCAAATTTGAGATAGCTTATAAAGCATTGGATAAGCTTGATAAAGATGTGGGTGAGTATTCTCAACCAACAGGTGGCTACTTTATAACTTTCAGATCACAAAAACCTATTGCTTCAAAAATTGTCGAGTTATGTAAAGAGGCTGGAGTACTTCTTACTCCTGCTGGAGCCACACATCCTTATGGTAAAGATCCTAAAAATAATACCTTAAGAATAGCTCCAACATTTATCAGTGAGAAAGAGTTAGAAACGGCAATGGACGTTTTTATAACTGCTGCTCAAATAGCTCACAACCAGGGCTAATTTAGTTTTTTGCTTTAGTGTGAGGGCGATAGTTCACGCCATCAAATTTCTCAAATATTTCTTTGATACCAGGATGATTGCAAGGCTTTTTAGATTTATCTAATATTAAGTTTTGTTCTGAAACGTATGCCACGTAAAAAATTTCTTTATTTTCAGCAAATAAATGATAGAAAGGCTGTTCTTTTATTGGTCTAATTTGCTCTGGTATCGCCTGATACCACTCTTCAGTATTATTAAACTCTGGATCCAGATCAAAAATAACACCTCTAAAGTTTAAAAACTTATGCTTAACTATATCTCCGATAGAAAACTTTGCTTCAACTAATTTCTGCATTATATTTATAAATTAAACCATTTAAGGAAAAAAGTCATGACAGAAAATTTAAACCAAGAGCACACTCCACAAGATTTGTTAGTAGTATCCACTAATGATATAGATGGAATGGAGATTGTTGATTATGTTGGCATAGTGCAGGGAAGCACCGTAAGGTCTAGAAATGTGGGGTCTGATAT
>CBFHIO010000009.1:0-28117 GCA_965656035.1 Gammaproteobacteria bacterium
ATGGCGGTGAAATAATTCAACCATTGACAGATAGAATATTAGGTAGAGTTATTGCTGAACCAATATTTGATAGTGACGGTAATGAGCTGTATGCAAAAAATACAATGCTCGATGAAGATGCTGTTGATAGAATTGAATCTTTGAACCTAGGCTCTCTTGAGGTTAGGTCCCCAATGACTTGTGAGGCATCAAATGGTGTTTGTTCTAAATGTTATGGAAGAGATTTAGCAAGAGGTCACCTTGTTCATAGAGGTGAAGCGGTTGGAGTGGTTGCAGCTCAATCTATAGGTGAGCCAGGAACTCAGCTTACTATGCGTACTTTCCACATTGGAGGCGCAGCATCAAGCGCATCCGAGGATAACGCAATATTTAATAAAAATAATGGAGTTGTTTCGTTTAGCGATGACATTAAAACTGTAACAAATAAAGATAAGCTTGAAGTTGTAGTTTCAAGAAACGCAATGGCAACAATTACCGAAGCAAGTGGAAAAATTATCGAGCAATATAAAGTTCCATATGGAGCTACTCTTGAAGTTAAAGATAAATCTGAACTTGAGGCAGGTGTTAAAATTGCATCATGGGATCCTTATACAAGACCAATTATTGCTGAGGTTTCAGGTAAAGTTAAATTTGAAGACATTGAAGATGGAGTTACGGTAAGAGAGCAAATGGATGATCTTACTGGTCTTTCGAGTATTGAAATTATTGAGGTTTCAGATAGGCCAGCTACTGGAAGAGAAATGTCACCAAAAGTTTTAATTCAAGACTCTAAAGGTAAAACTTTATTAATGGGTGAGTTTAATGCTCCTGCTGAATATCCTTTACCTGCGGGTGGTCTTGTGAACATTGCCAACGGTCAAAAAATAACCGCTGGTGAAGTCATAGCAAGAATGCCTTTAGTTGCATCTAAAACTAAGGATATTACTGGTGGTCTGCCAAGAGTTGCCGACTTATTTGAAGCCAGAACTCCTAAAGATGCTGCAGTATTATCTGAAGAGACAGGCATTATTTCTTTTGGTAAAGAAACAAAAGGTAAAGTAAGGCTAGTAATAACACCTGAAGGGGCAACAAAAAAGTCACAAAATACAGAAATGTTAATACCTAAACACAGAACACTATCTGTATTTGAAGGTGAGAGAATCTCTAAAGGCGATATTATTTCAGACGGACCTTACAGCCCACATGACATCCTTAGATTAAAAGGTATTCCTGAATTAACAAACTTTATTGTTAATGAAATCCAAGATGTTTATAGACTACAAGGCGTGTCGATTAATGATAAGCATATTGAGACTATATTAAGGCAGATGTTAAGAAAAGCTTTAATTGTTGATGGTGGTGATACTAAGTTTATTCAGGGCGATCAAGTTAGTTATGCTGAATTAATAGAAGAAAATGAAAAAGTTGAAGCTGCTGACAAAACCCCGGCAGAATTTGAAAGAGTGTTGCTAGGAATAACAAAAGCATCACTTGCAACTGACTCATTTATATCTGCTGCATCATTCCAAGAAACAACAAGAGT
This sequence comes from Gammaproteobacteria bacterium, assembly GCA_965656035.1. Taxonomy (GTDB): domain Bacteria; phylum Pseudomonadota; class Gammaproteobacteria; order Magnimaribacterales; family D2472; genus SCGC-AAA076-P13. The sequence goes on from CBFHIO010000009.1 coordinate 1,523, forward strand.
TCTAACAGAAGCTGCAGTTACTGGTAAAAAAGATCACTTGAGAGGTCTCAAAGAGAATGTTGTTGTTGGAAGATTAATACCTGCTGGTACAGGCATGGAATTCCATGACAGACTGAAAAATAAAAAACAAGCTGATCTTGAAGAACAAACACTTTCTGCTGACGATATTGAGGCAGCACTAAGACAAGAACTTCAAGAAAATGAGGAATAATGTTGACCGCGGCTTATCTGCTCTATAAAATCGCGGCCTAACTAAAATAAATTATTATGGCAACAGTAAATCAATTATTAAAAAAGTCTAGAAAACCAAAAGTTAGAAAGACTGATGTACCTGCATTGAATGCATGCCCTCAAAGAAGAGGAGTTTGTACTCGTGTTTATACAACAACACCCAAAAAGCCTAATTCTGCTTTAAGAAAAGTTTGCAGAGTTAGATTGACTAGTGGATATGAGGTGACTTCATATATTGGCGGTGAAGGTCACAACCTCCAAGAACATTCTTTAGTTCTTATAAGAGGTGGTAGAGTTAAAGATTTACCAGGTGTGAGATATCACACAGTTAGAGGTACACTTGACACATCTGGAGTTGCCAATAGAAAGCAAAGAAGATCTAAATACGGAGCAAAGAAAAGTAAATAATTATGCCTAGAAGAAGAAGTCCCGAAAAAAGAAAAGTTTTACCAGATCCTAAGTATAATGATGTAATTCTTGCAAAATTTATGAATAATCTGATGAAAGATGGTAAGAAGTCTGTTGCAGAAAAAATCGTATATGGTGCATTTGATCAGATTACTAAAACTTCCAAAGAAGAACCGTTAGATGTTTTTATGAAGGCTCTTGAAGAAGTTAGTCCATTTGTTGAAGTTAAATCAAGAAGAGTTGGTGGTGCAAACTATCAAGTTCCGATTGAAATTCGACCAGCTCGAAGACAAGCCTTAGCCATGAGGTGGATTGTAGATGCAGCAAGAAAAAGAAGTGAAAAATCAATGAATTTAAGACTTGCTGGAGAACTTCTTGATGCCTCTCAAAAAAAAGGTTCTGCTGTCAGAAAAAGAGAAGATGTTCACAAGATGGCTGAGGCAAACAAAGCTTTCTCACATTTCAGATTTTAATAATTAATTAAGAAAACAAATTATGGCAAGACAAACCGTTTTAAATAAATATCGTAATGTTGGTATATGTGCACACGTTGATGCTGGTAAAACAACTACAACCGAAAGAGTTCTTTTTTATACTGGACTTTCTCACAAAATTGGAGAAGTTCATGATGGTGCTGCAACTATGGACTGGATGGAGCAAGAACAAGAAAGAGGCATAACAATCACCTCTGCCGCAACTACATGTTTTTGGAGTGGAATGGAACAACAGTTCCCACAACATAGAATCAACATCATCGATACACCAGGTCACGTTGATTTTACAATTGAGGTTGAAAGGTCGCTGAGAGTTCTTGACGGAGCTGTGGTGGTATTTTGTGGTACATCTGGTGTTGAGCCTCAATCTGAAACTGTCTGGAGGCAGGCAAATAGATATGAAGTTCCAAGAGTTGTATTTGTTAATAAAATGGATAGAGCTGGAGCAAACTTTGAGAGGGTTGTAGATCAAATTAAAACAAGACTCCAGGCTAATATTGTTCCAATTCAATATAACATTGGAGCTGAAGAGGGCTTTAAAGGCGTTGTTGATTTAATTAACAATAGAGCAATTTATTGGAATGAAGATGATCAAGGTCTTACTTTTGACTCAAAGGAAATTCCTGCTGAGCTAATTGATAAATGTGCTCAATTAAGAGAAGAAATGGTTGAGGCTGCAGCAGAGGCAAATGAAGAGCTAATGGATGCTTATCTAGAATCTGGTGAGCTTTCAGTAGAGCAAATAAAAGAAGGTTTAAGAATAAGATCATTGGCTAATGAGTTGATTGTTGGGTTATGTGGTTCAGCCTTTAAGAATAAAGGAGTTCAGGCGATGCTTGATGCTGTAATTGATTTCTTGCCAGCGCCAGATGAAGTTAAAGCTATAACAGGAGTAATTCCCAATAACACTCAAGAAGACGAAGTTGAGGATTTTAGAAAATCTTCTGACGAAGAACCTTTTTCAGCGCTTGCATTCAAAATTGCTACAGACCCATTCGTAGGAACTTTAACTTTTATAAGAGTGTATTCCGGAGTGTTATCTGTTGGCGATGCTGTTATAAATTCAACAAAATCAAAAAAAGAAAGAGTTGGAAGAATGGTGCAGATGCACTCAAACAATAGAGAAGAAATTAAAGAAGTTAGAGCTGGTGATATTGCAGCTTGTATTGGTTTAAAAGATATTACAACTGGTGATACCTTATCAGACGCTGATAAGCCAATTGTTTTAGAAAGAATGGACTTCCCTGAGCCAGTAATCTCGGTAGCAGTTGAGCCTAAATCAAAACCAGACCAAGAAAAAATGTCTTTAGCATTAGGTAAGCTTGCTCAAGAAGATCCATCCTTCAGAGTTGCTAGTGATGAAGAGTCAGGTCAAACAATTATATCTGGTATGGGCGAACTACATTTAGATGTTCTTGTTGATCGAATGAAAAGAGAGTTTTCAGTTGAAGCTAATATTGGTAAACCTCAAGTAGCATACAGAGAAACAATTAAAGAAACAGTCGAGGTTGAAGGAAAGTTTGTAAGACAGTCTGGTGGTAAGGGTCAGTATGGGCACGTATGGCTTAAGCTGGAACCTTTGGGTCTTGATGATGAATACGAGTTTGTAGATAAAATTGTTGGCGGTGTAATACCTAAAGAGTATATACCTGCAGTTAATAAAGGAATTCAAGAGCAAATGCAAAATGGAGTGATTGCTGGCTATCCTCTACTAGCTTTAAGGGCTACCCTGTATGATGGGTCATTTCATGATGTTGATTCAAATGAAATGGCATTCAAAATTGCTGGCTCAATGGCACTCAAAGAAGGTGCAAATAAAGCGAAGCCTGCAATATTAGAGCCTATTATGAAGGTTGTTGTAGTAACTCCGGAAGAGCATATGGGAGATGTTGTTGGTGATTTAAACAGAAGAAGAGGAATTATTTTAGGAATGGAAGATATTACCTCAGGAAAAGAAGTTTCATCAGAAGTGCCATTAGCTGAAATGTTTGGATACGCTACTGACCTTAGATCTGCAACCCAGGGTAGGGCTACATTCACTATGGAATTTACTAAGTATGGTGAAGTTCCAAGCAACATTGCTGAGGGTTTAAAAACCTCATAAATAAAGGGCTAAGAAACTTCTTAATATTGTTGACATCACAGCTATAAGGGGCTTAGAATACGCCACATTTTGTGAATAGCGAAATAAATTTTAAAAAGAAATAATAGGATAAGTTAAGGAAAAATGGAGAATCAATCAATCAGAATTAGGCTTAAAGCTTTTGATTATAGACTGATAGATGCTTCGGCTAAATTAATTGTAGAGACTGTTAAAAAGACAGGTGCTGTAATTAATGGACCTATTCCTTTACCTGTTAAAAAAGAGAGAACAACTATATTGAAATCTCCGCATAAGGATAAAGATGCAAGAGACCAGTATGAGATTGTTACTTATAAAAGACTAATGGATATAGTCAAGCCAACTGATAAAACGGTTGATGCTTTAATGAAATTAGATCTATCCTCAGGGGTAGATGTTCAAATAAGCTTAGGCTAATCCAAATTTTAACGCGATAGCGGCCATAGAGGGTGATTAGCCCCGTAAAAGGAGAATAAATTGAGCATAGGCTTAATAGGAAAAAAATCTGGAATGTCTCGTCTTTTTCTTGAAGACGGTGAATCTGTACCAGTTACTGCCGTTTCTGTTTGTGGTAACTTCATAGCCGATATAAAGACTTCTGAAAGAGATGGTTATAATGCATTTGTTGTTTCAAAAACCACTAAATCTAACAATATTAATAAAGCTAAAAGTGAGTTTTATAAAAAAATTAACTTAGAGCCAGGTATTTTAGCTGAGTTTAGATCATCTGAAAAAATATCAGAAGAATATGAAGTTGGTAAACATTTAACAGCTGATATTTTTGAAGTAGGTCAATATGTCGATATTACTGGAACATCTAAAGGTAAGGGTTATGCTGGCGTAATAAAACGACATAATTTCTCAATGCAAGATGCAACTCATGGTAATTCATTATCACACAGAGCACATGGTTCAATTGGTCAATGCCAAACTCCAGGAAGAGTTTGGAAAGGAAAAAAAATGTCTGGTCACATGGGTAATGTGCAGAAGACAGTTCAAAGTTTAAAAATAGTTGAATTAGATGTAGAAAACAATGTCATTTATATCAAAGGTGCAGTTCCAGGTTTTAATGGATCTGATTTAAAAATAAAACCAGCGCTTAAAAAATCATGAAAATAGAATTACTCTCATCAACAAAAAATCAAGATATAAACATATCTGAAAATGCTTTTAGCAAAGATTTTAATGAAGCACTAGTTCATCAAGCTGTTGTTAGTTTTCTTGCAGGATCTAGACAAGGAACTTCTAAACAAAAGACAAGATCTGAAGTTCGCGGTGGAGGCAAAAAACCTTACAGACAAAAAGGCACAGGTAGAGCACGTGCAGGTACCATTAGAAGCCCTTTATGGAGAGGTGGTGGTATAGCATTTGCAGCTACTCCAAGAGATTACAGTAAGAAAATCAACAAAAAGATGTATAGAGCCGCAATAAGATCTATATTTTCTGAACTTCTCAGGCAGGGAAGATTAGTTGCAATTGAGAAACCTGTTTTAGAAAAACCAAAAACAAAAGAGATTGCTAATTTCTTAAAAGAGTTCTCTCTTAGCAAGGTCTTAATTATTACAGACGAGTTAGACGTTAATTTATATCTATCAGCAAGAAATATACCAAATGTTGACATTATCACAGTAAGAGAAATCAATCCTGTAAATCTTTTAAAGGCCCAAAAGGTTGCTGTTACTGCGGATGCTTTTAAGAAAATTGAGGAGTGGATAGATGCATAACGAAAAACTATACACACTAATTAAGTCTCCTATTGTTACTGAAAAGTCAGCAAGAGTTGGTGAGTCTTTAAAGCAAATAGTTTTCAAGGTCGACCTTGATTCTAACAAAAGAGAGATAAAAAAGGCAGTTGAAGAGCTATTCAAAGTTGAAGTTCTAAAAGTTACTACCTCTATTGTTAAAGGAAAAAGAAAGCGTAATAGATTTGGTATGTATAAAAGATCGGACTATAAAAAAGCATTTGTTTCAATCAGCAAAGATTCTGAAATACAGTTTGAGGGAATTAATTAATCATGGCCGTCATAAAAGCAAAACCTACAAGTCCTGGAAGAAGGGGTGTAATAGCGGTAAAGGCTGACCTATACAAAGGTAAGCCTCTAAAGTCACTCACTCGTGTGAAATCTAAGAACGGTGGAAGAAATAACAATGGAAGAATAACTGTTAGACATCAAGGCGGTGGTCACAAACAGCATTATAGAGTTATAGATTTTAAACGTAATAAGTTTGATATTCCTGCAGTTGTTGAAAGAATAGAGTATGACCCAAATAGATCTGCTCATATAGCACTTCTTTTATATAAAGATGGAGAAAGAAGATATATCATCGCTCCTTCCAAATTGAAAGTTGGTGATGAGGTTATATCTGCTGACAATTGTGAAATTAAAGTTGGCAATTCAATGAAACTAAAAGATATACCATTAGGTACGAATGTTCATTGTGTTGAGCTAAAACCATTAAAAGGTGCACAACTTGCAAGAAGTGCTGGAACTTCTGCAAGATTGGTGGCTAAAGAGGGTATATATGCAACATTAAGACTTCAGTCTGGCGAAACTAGAAAAGTTTTATGGGAGTGCAGAGCAACCTTAGGAACTGTATCAAATCAAGAAAATAATCTTAAGTCACTGGGTAAAGCCGGTGCAAAAAGATGGAGAGGTGTTAGACCTACTGTAAGAGGTGTTGCTATGAACCCAGTTGACCATCCGCACGGTGGTGGTGAAGGAAGAACATCAGGAGGAAGACATCCATCTACTCCATGGGGTGTTCCAACTAAAGGTTACAAGACTAGAAAAAATCAAAGAACCGATGACCTAATCATTAGAAGACGAGGAAGCAGGAAGTAAATAATATGCCAAGATCATTAAAAAAAGGACCATTCATAGACTTATCTCTTGAAAAAAAAGTAGAGGCTGCTTTGGCATCTAATGATAAAAGACCTATTAAAACATGGTCTAGAAGATCAATGATTAATCCGTCTATGGTCGGTTTAACTATTGCGGTTCACAACGGTAGACAACATGTACCTGTTTATATCAATGAAGATATGGTTGGCCATAAACTTGGTGAATTTGCAATAACAAGAACATTTAAAATGCACTCTGGTGATAGGAAGGCTAAATAATGGAAACAAGAGCTTATTTAAAAGGTACTAGATTATCACCACAAAAAGCTGGTCTAGTTGCAAATGCGATAAGAGGAAAATCTGTTCAAGATGCTATGGACTTTTTAAATTTTAATAAACAAAAAGGATCAGCAGTTATTAAAAAATTATTGGAATCTGCAATTGCTAATGCAGAACATAATAACAAGGCAGACGTAGATTTATTATCAGTTAAATCAATAATTGTTAATCAAGGAATGAGACTAAAAAGAATGAAACCAAGAGCTAGAGGTAGAGCAGATAGAATTATCAAACCTACTTGCCATATTGAAATTATATTAGCTGAGGGAAATAAGTAATGGGACAAAAAGTACATCCAAATGGTTTTAGATTAGGAACATCTAAAAAACAAAATGCTAATTGGTATGCTAAAGGTAAAGATTTTTCTACCAACCTAATACAAGATTTAAAGGTTAGAGAGTATTTTAAGAAAAAGCTTAAAAACTCATCAATAAGCAGAATTGAACTTGAAAGATCTGCTGAAAATTTTGTTGTATCTATTTATACCTCAAGACCTGGAATTATCATTGGTAAACGAGGTGAAGAAATAGACAACCTAAAGAAAGTAGTTGAAAAAATAGTTCACAGGCCAGCACAAATTAATATCAAGGAAGTAAAAAAACCAGATTTAGACGCTCAAATTTTAGCCGAGGGTGTTGCTCAGCAGCTTGAAAAAAGAGTTATGTTTAGAAGAGCTATGAAAAGAACAGTCCAAAGTGCGCTTAGGCAAAGTGCTAAGGGTGTAAGAGTTGAAGTTTCTGGCAGATTAAATGGTGCTGAGATTGCTAGAACGGAATGGTATAGAGAAGGCAGGGTCCCTTTACATACCTTAAGAGCCGACATTGACTATGCAACAGCTGAAGCATTGACCACATACGGAATTATTGGTGTGAAAGTTTGGGTATTTAAAGGTGAAATTACTGAAGACCCATTTAAAACTGAAGTTGGAGTTAATTAAACATGTTACAACCAAAGCAAACAAAATTTAAAAAGATGCATAAAGGTCGTAACAGAGGCCTTGCTCAAAACGGCAATTCTGTTGCATTTGGAAGGTTTGGTCTTGTTGCATCTGATAGAGGAAGAATAACAGCTCGTCAGATTGAAGCTGCAAGAAGAGCCATGACAAGACATATTAAAAGGGGCGGAAATATTTGGATAAGAATATTCCCAGACAAGCCAATAACAAAGAAGCCTTTAGAGGTTCGTATGGGTAAAGGCAAGGGTAACGTTGAGTACTGGGTTGCACTTGTGCAGCCTGGAAAGGTTATGTTTGAAATGGCTGGAGTTGAAGAAGAATTAGCCAGAGAGGCATTTAAACTTGCATCTGCAAAATTGCCGATAAAAACACATTTTATAAGCAAGGATGTCTAGATGAATAAAGAATTGTTAGAACTTAGAAAGAAAAATTTAGAGCAGCTTAATTCTGAACTTATTGCTACAAGACAAGAGCAGTTTAATTTAAGAATAAAGCATAAAACAGGCCAGCTAAACGAAACCAATCAGCTAAATGTTTCAAGAAAAAAAATTGCTAGGATTAAAACTTTAATGAATGAGTTAAAAACAGAGGATAGTAAATAATGAGTACAACTAATCCAAGAGTTCTATCAGGTGTTGTTACAAGTGATAAAGCTAATAAAACAATTACTGTAAAAGTTGAAAGAAAAGTTAAGCATCCTCTTTATGGAAAAGTTATGAAAAGAGCTACAAAAGTCCATGCACATGATGAAAATAATTCTGCATCAATAGGTGATGTTGTATCTGTAAAAGAGTGTAGACCAATTTCAAAAAACAAGACTTGGGTGCTTGTAGAAAACAATAAGCCAACTAAAGAAACAAAATCTGAGGAGATTGAGTAATGATTCAGATGCAATCGCTTTTAAAAATTGCTGATAACAGCGGAGCAAGAAGTGTTATGTGTATAAAGGTCTTAGGTGGGTCTAAGAGAAGATATGCAAATATCGGCGATATTATTAAAGTTGCTGTTAGAGAGGCTATACCAACTGGAAAAGTTAAAAAAGGTCAAGTAGTAGATGCATTAATAGTAAGAACAAAAAAAGGTGTAAGACGAAGAGATGGATCTCTGATTAAATTTGATGAAAATGCAGCTGTACTAATCAATAATCAAAAAGCTCCTATAGGAACTCGTGTATTTGGACCAGTAACAAGAGAGCTTAGAGATGGCAAACACATGAAAATATTATCGTTAGCACCGGAGGTTCTCTAAAAATGATTACTCCAACTAAATTGAGAACTGGTGATGAGGTTATTGTTGTTGCAGGAAAAGACCTAGGGAAAAAGGGAACCTTAAGAAAAATTTTAAAGTCCAAAAATAAGGGGATTGTAACTGGAATTAATATGGTCAAAAAACACACAAAACCTAATCCTGAGATGGGTGTTACAGGTGGTGTGGTTGAACAAGAGGCTGCTATAGCACTTTCTAATTTAGCAATATGGAATCCAAGCAAAAAATCAAAAGATAAGATTTCTTATTCAACCAACAAAGATGGTAAAAAAATAAGATTATTTAAGTCTGATAGTAAAGAGATAAAGTAAATGTCAAATTTAAGAGAAAAATACAACACCGAGCTTAAATCTGTTCTTCAAGAGAAATTAGGCATTAAGAATGTTATGGCTGTTCCAAAGCTTACAAAAGTTGTTATTAATATGGGCGTTGGCGAGGCTGCTAATGATAAGAAGCATTTAGAGTCAGCTGTTCAGAACCTAACAGCTATAGCTGGTCAAAAACCAGTCATCACCAAAGCCAGAAAATCAGTTGCTAGCTTTAAGATCAGAGAAGGTTGGCCTCTTGGATGCAAAGTCACACTACGTGGCGAAAAAATGTATGAATTTATGGAAAGGTTAATAAATATTGCAATTCCTAGAGAAAGAGATTTTAGAGGTATGAATCCTAAATCTTTTGATGGACAGGGAAACTATAATTTTGGAATTAAAGAACAAATAATTTTTCCAGAAATTAAGTTTGATAATGTAGATACTATCAGAGGTATGGACGTTTGTATTAATACCTCTGCATCAGATAAAGAAGGCGCTAAAGCTTTATTAGAAGTTTTAGAGTTTCCATTTAAAAAATAGGTAAAAAAGTATGGCAAAGAAATCAATGATAGCTAGAGAGCATAAAAGAATAAAAATGGTTGCAAAGTATGCTGAAAAAAGAACTGCTTTAAAAGCAATTATGAATGATCAAAATGCTAGTAGCGAAGAAAGATATGAAGCTTCTATAAAGTTTCAAAAACTTCCTAGAAATTCTAGTCCATCAAGAGTTGTTAGAAGATGTCAGGTTACTGGTAGACCCCATGCTGTCTATAGAAAATTTGGTTTAAGTAGAATCAAATTAAGAGAGGCTGCTATGAGGGGAGATATTCCAGGTTTAGTTAAATCAAGTTGGTAATAATATGAGTTTTCAAGATCCTATAGCAGATTGTTTAACAAGAATTCGTAATGGCTTAATGCGAGGAAAAGTAGATGTGGACGTTCCATATTCAAAACTAAAGCATGAGCTAGTTAATGTATTGGTAACAGAAGGTTATATTAAAAGCTGTAGTAAAGATGAAATTGATGGGAAACCATCTTTAAAAGTAGTTCTCAAATACCATAACTCTTCTCCGGTTATTAAAACTCTTAAAAGAATAAGCAAACCAAGTCTTCGTAAGTATTCTGCTTCTAGTGAGCTTAAGTCAGTAAAAAATGGTTTAGGTTCATATATTGTTTCAACTAACCAAGGTCTTATGACTGATGCAGAAGCAAAGTCCAAGAATGTTGGTGGTGAAATCCTTTGTGAGGTATTTTAATAATGTCTAGAGTAGCAAAAAATCCAATCGAAATAATTGATGGTGTTACTGTAAGTGTTAATGATGGGTCAATAGATGTAAAAGGTAAGGTTGGTGAATTACAATTTGATCTTCCTGAGACCGTGTCACTAGAGATCGCTGATAATGTAATAACTGTCAAATACGATGAGAATAATCAACAATCAGTTGCCTTAGCAGGTACAACAAGAGCACTTGTGAATAATATGATTATTGGTGTATCTCAGGGTTTTGAAAAAAAACTTGAATTAAAAGGTGTTGGATATAGAGCAAAGGCATCTGGAAAACTTCTTGAACTAACGCTTGGTTTTTCTCACCCTGTTAAATATCAACTTCCTGATGAGGTTCAAGTTGAGACTCCATCTCAAACAGAAGTTGTTTTAAAGAGCCACAATAAGCAAATATTAGGTCAAGCTGCTGCTGAGATTAGAGCCTTTAGACCACCAGAGCCATATAAAGGTAAGGGTGTAAGGTACTCTGATGAAAATGTCAGAAGAAAAGAAGCTAAAAAAGCTGCTGGAGCGTAAAATGAGTATTAAAAATACATCTAGATTAAGAAGAGCTAAAAAAACTCGAATGAACATAAAGAGTCAAGAGACTCCAAGATTAAGTGTTTATAGATCATCTAAGCATTTCTATGCACAGATCTTTGATAGCTTAGGTACAACTGTTATTGCATCTGCATCAACAGTTGAAAAAGACATGGAAAAAGAAACAAATAACGTTGCTGGTGCTGAAGCTGTTGGTAAGAAGGTTGCTGAAAGAGCAATTGAAAATGGAGTGAAAAAAGTTGTTTTTGATAGATCTGGGTATAAATATCATGGCCGAATAAAAGCTTTAGCTGATTCTGCTAGACAAGCTGGACTGGAGTTTTAATTAAATTATGAAAGATAACAATGTAGCAAACAATCAACAAGTTGATGCTCTTGAAGAAAAGTTAGTAGAAGTTAATAGAGTAGCTAAGGTTGTAAAAGGTGGAAGAATTTTTGGATTTACAGCTCTTACAGTTGTTGGCGATGGAAACGGAAGAGTTGGTTTTGGAAGAGGTAAGGCTAAAGAAGTACCAATTGCAATTCAAAAAGCTATGGAAAATGCTAGAAGGAGCATGGTAGAAGTTGATTTAAACAATACAACTTTGTGGTATCCAGTTAAAGCCAAACATGGTTCTGCAAATGTATACATGCAACCAGCCTCTGAGGGTACTGGAATCATCGCTGGTGGAGCTATGAGAGCAGTTTTAGAGTTAGCCGGGGTTCAAAACGTACTAGCTAAATGCTATGGATCAACTAATCCAGTTAATGTTGTTAGAGCAACTATAAATGCATTAAGTTCAATGGAATCTCCTGAAACAGTTTCTGCAAGAAGAGGCAAAAAAGTAGAGCAAGCATCATGAGCAAAGAAAAAACAATGACTATTAAGCTTGTTAAAAGTGGTATAGGTAGAATGAAAAAACATAAATTATGTATCAAAGGTCTAGGTTTTAAAAAACTAAATCAAACTGTTACAGTTTTAGATACTCCAAGTAATCGTGGTTTAGTTAATAAAATCGCTGACATGGTTGAAATTCAGGAAAGTTAAAAAATGAGTGATAGCGAATCAAATACAATGTCTTTAAATACTTTATCTAACAAAGGTACTGCTCAGAATAGAAAAAGAGTAGGACGAGGCATGGGTTCTGGAACAGGTAAGACAGCTGGTAGAGGCCATAAAGGGCAGAAATCTAGATCCGGTGGGGGTGTAAGACTTGGTTTTGAAGGTGGGCAAATGCCTTTACAAATGAGACTACCAAAATTTGGTTTTTCATCAAGAAAAAATAACTATTTGAAAGAAGTTAATATTAAAAATTTAAATGGAATGGATGTTGTTAGTTTAGCAACACTCAAAGAAAGCAAAATAATCCCTAACTCTGTAAAGAAAGTGAAAATATTTGGAACTTTTGATCTTGATTCAAAATTAAATGTTGAGGGAATCAAGGTTACCAAAGGTGCTAGAGCATCCATTGAAAAGGCAGGCGGTACTGTCTCTGAAGTAGAGCAAAATGTTAAAACAAAAGATTCTAAAAAGGATTCTGAAAAGTAAATGAATGATCAGGCTAAAGGAATGAGCGATCTTTGGAAAAGGCTTCGCTTTGTATTCGTTGCAATTCTTGTTTATAGAATTGGAACTCATATACCTATTCCTGGAATAGATCCTGATAGACTTGCAGCTTTGTTTGATCAAAATCAAGGAACGATAATTGAAATGTTCAACTTGTTCTCTGGTGGTGCGCTTGAAAGAATGAGCATTTTTGCACTTAATGTTGTTCCTTATATTTCGTCTGCCATTATTATGCAGTTGTTTTCTAACTCAATTCCTTACCTACAAGAGTTAAAAAAAGATGGACAAGCTGGAAGAAATACAATAACTCAGTACACAAGATATGGAACTGCAGTTCTTGCATTTATTCAGGCATCAGCATTAGCAGTTACTCTTTCCGCCAGTGGTTTAGCATATACACCAGGTCCATCATTTTTTGTATCAGCAGTATTTTCTGTTGTAGCAGGAACTATGTTCTTAATGTGGCTTGGTGAACAGGTATCAGAGAGAGGAATCGGTAACGGTATCTCAATTATTATTGCTACAAGTATTTTAACTGGTATCCCTGGTGCTATAGGACAAGCACTTGAGCAATCAAGGCAGGGTGACATTAGTGTATTGCTATTGATAGCAATAGGTCTCTTATCAATGGCTGTTATTGCTGTAGTTGTATTTATTGAAAGAGGGCAAAGAAGGATAACTGTGAATTATGCTCAAAGACAACAAGGAAGAAAGCTTATGCAGGCCCAGACAAGCCATCTTCCTTTTAAGGTAAATATGGCTGGGGTTATTCCTGCAATTTTTGCTAGCACTTTTTTGCTGTTTCCTGCCTCTTTATCTACATGGTTTGGACAAAGCGAATCATTTAGTTTTCTTCAAAGCTTTTCATTGGCATTAAATCCAGGACAGCCTTTATACATTCTCGTTTTTGCGGGGTTAATTATAAGTTTCTGTTTTATATGGCTTGCTTTAACCTTCAATACAAGAGAAGTGTCCGATAATCTAAAACGTTCTGGCGCATATATAGCTGGCATTAGACCAGGTGAGCAAACTGCAAATTATATAGACTCAGTCCTTTCAAGATTAACAGTTTTTGGAGCAATCTATTTAACATTAATATGCTTACTACCCTTGGCATTAATTAATTTTGCAGGAATTTCACCAACTATTTCTGTTGGAGGAACATCCGTTTTAATTATAGTAGTTGTCTTAATGGATTTTATGGCTCAAGTGCAGTCACATATGATGTCATCACAATATGCATCGCTAATGAAAAAAGCAAATTTAAAAAATTATAAAAGGTAATATGAAAGTTAAAGCATCAGTAAAAAAAATATGCAGAAATTGCAAAATTGTAAGACGAAATGGTGTCTTATTTGTAATCTGTAAAACAGACCAAAAACACAAGCAGAGGCAAGGTTAATTTATGGCTAGAATCGCAGGAGTAAATGTCCCAGAAAATAAACATGTTGAGATATCACTCACACATATCTTTGGAATTGGAAGGAAGACGGCGCAAAATATTTGTACTGAGCTAAAAATTGACTACACGAGGAAAATTTCTGATTTATCAGAAGAAGAAATAGAAAGTCTAAGATCTGCCATTGGCAATATTGTTGTTGAAGGTGATTTAAGAAGAAATATAAGCACAAATATAAAAAGATTGATGGACTTAGGAAGTTATAGAGGGATACGACACAGAAGGAAGCTGCCTACAAGAGGTCAAAATACAAAAAATAATGCAAGAACAAGAAAAGGCCCTAAAAAGCCAATGAGAGGTTAGATATATGGCAGTAAAAGGAAAGAAAGGTAAAAAAATTGTTACAGATGGAGTAGCTCACGTTCACTCTTCATTTAATAATACAATTATTACAATTACTGATAAACAGGGTAATACTGTATGTTGGGCTACCTCAGGCGGATCTGGTTTTAAAGGATCAAGAAAAAGCACTCCATTTGCAGCTCAAATCGCTGCTGATAAAGCAGGAAATGCTGCAAAAGAGTTTGGAATGATCAATTTAGATGTAAAAGTAAAAGGTCCAGGTGGTGGAAGAGAATCTGCTATAAGAGCGCTTAATGCATGCGGGTTAAAAATTAAGAGTATCACTGATGTGACACCGCTTCCTCATAATGGATGTCGTCCATCTAAGAAAAGAAGAGTTTAACGGAGTAGTAAATGGCTAGATATACAGGACCAAGACTAAGACTTTCTAGAAGAGAGGGCACAGACTTATATTTAAAAAGTGGCATTAGAGCCATTGAATCAAAATGTAATATGGATTCACCTCCAGGAGCTGCTGCAGGAGCAAGAAGAGGCAGGCTTTCAGATTACGGTTTGCAGCTAAGAGAGAAGCAAAAAGTAAGACGAATGTATGGGGTCTTAGAAAAGCAGTTTAGAAATTATTATAAAAAAGCTGCTTCATTGAAAGGAAATACTGGCGAAAACCTCTTAAGTTTACTTGAATCTAGAATGGATAATGTTGTTTATAGGATGGGTTTTGGCTCAACACGAGCTGAAGCAAGACAAATGGTTTCTCATAAAGCATTTAAAGTAAATGGCACTGTAGTAAACATCCCCTCTTATCAAATACAGCCTGGTGACGAGATTCAGGTTAGAGATAGAAAAAAAGGTCATTTAAGAATTGCTGCAGCATTAAAAATTGCTGCAACGCGCGAAGACTGTGATTGGATTGAGGTAGATGAAGCAAACCTTAAAGGTGTATATAAGTCAGTTCCTGATAGAACTGAACTAAGTACAGAAATTAACGAAAATCTTATTGTTGAGCTTTACTCAAAATAAAATATTAAAGACGGAGAAAATTATGCAAATATCAGTTATAGATCTTTTAGTCCCAACTGAAATTCAAGTTGATGACGTAACACCAAATCTGTCAAAGATTACTTTAGAACCGCTTGAAAGAGGTTTTGGCCACACTTTAGGTAATGCTCTTAGAAGAATTCTATTATCATCAATGCCAGGTGCTGCAATTACAGACGTTGCTATTGATGGAGTTTCTCATGAATACAGCACAATAGAAGGCGTTAGAGAAGATGTTATAGACATTTTATTAAACATCAAGGATATGCCTGTTAATGTTATTGAAGGAAATCATGCGGAGATAACACTTGATGTTACAGGGCCTTGTGACGTGCTTGCATCCTCATTTGAGGTACCTGGTACTGTTGAGTTAGTTAATCCAGATTTTCATATTGCTACAATTGTAGACAAAGTTAACTTAAAGATGACACTCACTGTTAGAACAGGAAGAGGTTATGAGCCTGCTGATTTGCGAGACGATGAAAATAGAGTTGTTGGAGCTTTAAAAGTTGATGCATCTTACAGCCCGGTTAGAAGAGTTTCATATACCGTTGATAGTGCTAGGTTTGAAAAAAGAACCGACCTAGATAAATTAGTTATTGAATTAGAAACAGATGGAACACTTGATCCTAAGTTAGCTATAGAACATTCTGCAACAATACTTCAACAACAGCTAAGTGCTTTTGTTAATCTTGATGCTATTGCAGAACAAGAAGCTAAAAAAGATCAAAATGATTTCGATCCACTATTATTAAGATCTATTGAAGAGCTCGAATTAACTGTAAGGTCTACCAATTGCCTCAAAGCAGAAAGCATTTTCTTAATTGGAGACTTGATACATAGATCTGAATTTGATTTATTAAAGACACCAAACCTTGGAAAAAAATCTTTAAATGAGATTAAAGATGTTTTGGCATCAAAAGATCTTTCTTTGGGGATGAATGTAGAGAACTGGCCACCAGTAGGATAAAAAATGAGACATAGAAAAGCAGGAAGAAAACTCAACAGGAATTCTTCACACAGAAAAGCTCTGCTAAAGAATTTAGCTATTGCTTTAATAGAGCAAGATATCATTAAAACTACTTTGCCTAAGGCAAAAGAGTTAAGGAAGGTAATCGAGCCATTAATTACTTTAGGAAAAAAAGATACTGTTGCTAACAGAAGGTTGGCTTTTAATAAGCTTAGATCTGATGCCGCTGTAGCTAAATTATTTACTGAGATTTCTGTTAATTCTAAAGATAGAAAGGGCGGCTATACTAGAATAATTAAAGCTGGTTTTCGTCCAGGAGATAAGGCTGACATGGCATATATAGAGCTAGTAGATAGAAATCTTGAAGTTGCTGATGCAATTGAAGCTCCTGAATTAAAAGAAGATTCTGCTGCTTAGTTAAAGCATTTTTCTTAGGAACTGTCCTGTAAAGGACTCACTAATCTTTGCAACATCTTCTGGTGTTCCAGAGGCCACAATATTTCCACCCTCATTTCCACCCTCAGGGCCAAGATCTATAATCCAATCGGCAGTCTTAACAACATCTAAATTATGTTCAATAACTAAGATTGTATTACCTTGATCTTTCAATGTGTTTAAGACATTGAGGAGCAATTCAATATCAGCAAAATGCAGCCCTGTTGTGGGTTCATCAAGAACGAAAAGTGTCTTGCCTGTGCTTCTCTTTGAAAGCTCTTTAGCAAGTTTAATTCTTTGAGCTTCTCCACCTGATAAAGTGGTAGCTGACTGTCCAAGAGTTATATATCCAAGACCCACATCGTTTAATGTTATTAATTTCTTTTTAATTGAAGGAATGGCATCAAAAAATATTAAAGCCTCCTCAACTGTCATACTAAGTATGTCACTAATATTTTTGTCTTTATATTTAACTTCTAAAGTTTGTTCGTTGTATCTATGACCATCACAAACATCACATTTAACATACACATCAGCTAGGAAATGCATTTCTACTTTTATCATTCCATCTCCCTGACATGCTTCACATCTTCCACCTTTAACATTAAAACTAAATCTTCCAGGTTTATAACCTCGTGACTTAGCCTCTACAGTTCCTGAAAGTAAATCTCTAATGTAGGAAAATAAACCAGTATAAGTAGCAGGATTAGATCTTGGTGTTCTGCCTATTGGAGATTGGTCAATGCTAATAACTTTATCAAGGCTTTCAAGCCCCTCAATTTTCTCGCATTTTATCTCTTTTGTTAATTTAGATTTATTTAACATAAAAGAACTTAACGGAAGAAGTGTTTGATTTATTAACGATGATTTACCTGAGCCAGATACTCCAGTAACACATGTAAACAAACCGACAGGTATCTCAGCAGTGATGTTTTTTAAATTATTTTCAGATGCATTGATTATTTTAATTTTATTTGCACCAGACTTTAATCGTTTTTGAGGTATTTTAATTTTTCTTTTTCCAGATAAATATTTCGCTGTAATAGAGTTTTTATTTTTTAATATTTCATCTAGAGAACCTTTTGCACAAATTTCACCTCCATGAACACCAGCACCAGGTCCAATGTCAATTATAAAATCAGCACACCTAATAGCTTCCTCATCATGTTCAACTACAATTACCGTGTTACCAAGTTTTTTGAGATTTTTAAGAGTTTTAATAAGTTTTTCATTATCTCTTTGATGAAGTCCAATTGATGGCTCATCCAATACATATGTAACGCCAACAAGACCAGAGCCTATTTGACTGGCTAGTCTTATTCTTTGAGCCTCACCTCCAGATAATGTTTCAGCACTTCTATCAAGAGTTAAGTAGCTCAAACCAACATCTTCTAAAAAAGTTAAACGTTCTCTAATTTCTTTTAAAATCTTTTCAGCAATTTTTTCTTTTGCTCCATTTAATTTCATATCTTTAATAAAGCTTAGAGCCTCATTAATTCTCATACCTGTAATTGAGTGAATTGGTGTTTTATTTATGAAAACATTTCTTGATTGAGTATTTAACCTCGAACCATTACATTCATTGCACGAGCTTTTAGACATTAACTTTGATAACTCATCTCTTATAAAATCTGAATCTGTTTCTTTAAATCGTCTCTCTGTGCTGGGAATGACACCTTCGAACCTATGTTTTCTTACTATTCTGCTTCCACTCCTAAACCTATGTGAGAAATCAATTTTATCTTTTGATCCCCAAAGAATAATATCTTTTATTTCCTGACTATAATCTCTCCATTTGGTTGTAAGACTAAAATCGTAGTGTGCAGCAACACATTTAAGTTGATAAAAATAGAATCTATTTCTTCTAGTCCATCCTTTAATGGCTCCATTTGATATTGAAACATCCTCATCTAGTATTAATCTTTTTTCGTTAAAATATTGAATGACACCAAGGCCATCACATCTTGAACACGCCCCATAAGGATTATTAAAAGAAAACATTCTTGGCTCTAGCTCAGCAACAGCATATCCACATTGTGAACAGGAGAAATTAGAAGAATGTAGAGTAATAAGTTTTTTATCCATTTCCTCAATCTCAACCAATCCGTTGGATAGATGCAGAGATGTCTCAATAGATTCAGCAAGTCTTGATCTATTGTCTTCTGAATTTTTTATGACCAAACGATCAACCACAGCAGAAATATCATGTTTTTTATTTTTATCTAATTCAGGAAATTCCTCGATGGGGTAAACGACACCATTAACCTTTACCCTTACATAACCACTTTTTCTTAAGTCTTCATATATCGCTAAATGTTCACCTTTTTTACCTCTAACAACTGGAGCTAAAATCATGATTTTTGAATTATCTTTCAGTTTTGCAATTTCATCACATATTTCAGATACTGTCTTTGCCCTTAATTCTTCATTGTGGTCAGGGCATATGGGAGTACCAATCCTGGAATAGAGCAATCTTAGATAATCATATATTTCAGTAACAGTTCCCACTGTTGATCTAGGATTATGGGAAGTTGCCTTCTGCTCAATTGAAATTGCAGGAGAGAGGCCTTCAATTTGATCTACATCAGGCTTTTCCATCATGGATAAAAACTGTCTAGCATAAGCAGAAAGAGACTCAACATATCTTCTTTGACCTTCAGCATAGAGTGTATCGAATGCCAAAGAAGACTTCCCCGAACCAGAAAGACCCGTGATTACAATAATTTTATTTCTTGGTATCTCAATACTTATGTTTTTAAGATTATGAGTACGAGCTCCTTTGATAAAAATACTATCCATTTAAATAAAATACCGTGATGAAAAAATTAATTTAGGTTAAACTTCTTACATTATTATAAGAGGTTATTATGAGCAGAGGCGTAAATAAAGTAATTTTAGTAGGTAATTTAGGTCAAAAGCCTGAAATGAGATATACAGCCACTCAATCTGCAGTAGCTAATCTTTCTATTGCAACCACAGAATCATGGAAAGATAAAGAAAGTGGTGAAATGAGAGATAAAACAGAGTGGCACAGAGTAGTATATTTTGGAAAGCTTGCTGAAATTGTTGAGAAATATCTTGATAAGGGCTCCAGTGTATACATAGAAGGTAAATTACAAACTAGAAAGTGGCAAGATAAAAATGGTGCTGACAGGTGGACAACTGAAATTGTGGGGAGTGAATTAACAATGCTTGGTTCTAAATCTTCAAGCTCAAATAGCCCTATGGCATCTGATCAATCGGAGTCTCCTTTTCCTGAGGATGATTCAGGACAAGGTTTAACAGATGACGATATACCTTTCTAAAACTAATTAATTAATATTTTGATATAACAAGGCTGGCATTTGTTCCACCAAAGCCAAAAGAATTACTAAGAACAGAATTAATATCTTTTTCTATTGTTTGTGTGGCTATGTTTAATCCATCAGCTTCATCACATAATTCTTCAATGTTAATTGACGGGGCAATAAATTTTTCTCTCATCATCATTATTGAATAAATTGCTTCTTGAACACCAGTTGCTCCAAGAGAGTGACCAGTCATTGATTTTGTAGAGCTTATAATTGGAATATCATTTTTAAAAAGTTCTTTTATTGCTTTTAACTCTGCAATATCACCAACTGGGGTGCTAGTACCATGAGTATTAATATAATCGACTTCAGATCCATGATTTTGCAACGCACCATTCATACATCTCAATGCACCCTCACCAGATGGCGCAACCATATCATATCCATCAGAGGTAGCATAATAGCCTGTCAATTTTGCTAGGATATTAGCATTCCTTTTTTTTGCATGCTCCTCATCTTCTAGAATTACCATTCCAGAACCTCCGGAAATAACAAAACCATCTCTATTTTTATCATAAGCTCTGGAGGCTGCAGATGGGTTGTTATTAAAATTAGATGATAATGCTCCCATGGCATCAAATAGGCTTGAAGAACTCCAATGCAGATCTTCACCGCCACCTGCTATTACTATGTCTTGTTGACCAGATTTTATTAAATCCGCGCCATGTCCAATGCAATGAGCGCTAGTTGCACATGCAGAGGAGATTGAATAATTTATACCTTTAAGCTTGTATGCAGTACCTAAAATAGCAGATATAGAACTTCCCATCGACTTGGTAACCGCATATGGTCCTATTCTTTTTGGGCCTTTTTCTCTAGTAATATCAGCTGTTGAAACCATTACTCTTGTTGACGCTCCGCCTGAGCCAGCAACTATTCCAGTTTTATCTGAATTCAGATGCAATTCAGAAATACCAGCCATTTCTATAGCATCTTGAGCGGCTAAATATGCGTATGCAGCTGATTCGCCCATAAATCTGTAAAGCTTTCGATCAATTAATTCTGAAACATTTAGATCAACGGAGCCAGATACTTGGCTTCGAAAACCCATTTCTTTATGAGTTTCATCAGCTGTAATACCCGACTTACCATTCTTAAGACTATTAACAACCTCATCGTATGTATTACCTATACACGACTTTATACCAACACCAGTTATGACTACATTTCTCATTTTTTAAAAATTACTTGGATCATCGAATAAACCAACCTTAAGCTTCTCAACACTATAAATTTGTTTGTCATCTACATACATTTTGCCATTGGCCAATCCTAAAACAGCACCTCTTTTTAAAACTCTTTTAATATCTAATTCATATCTTACTAATTTCGCAGAAGGAAGAACTTGTCCAAAAAACTTAATTTTCTCAGCACCTAATGCTCTCCCAATACCAGGCAAACCAGACCATAAAAGGTAAAAACCTAGCAACTGCCACATAGCATCTAAACCAAGACATCCTGGCATGACTGGGTCTTCTTTAAAATGACAATCAAAAAACCATAGATCTGGGTTTATATTTAAATTTGCAATAATTTTTCCCTTATTAAACTCTCCGCCATGATCATTAATATCAGTAATTTCATCAAACATAAGCATATTATCTGATGGAAGCCTGCCATCTCCGTATTTAGTAAAGAGTTTTCCGTTGGAGCAGTCAACTAGTTCTTTTTTGGTATAACTAGATTTTGGTGTAAAGCTCATTTTTTCCTATAGAGTGCTGAGTTAACCAATTTTAACATTTCTTCTTTGATATGTTTATTCTTAATTGAATTTGCAGATTCTTTTGCCCTATCTAGATACTCTAAAGCTAAATTTTCTGTTTCGTTTATTCCGCCTAGTTGATCAATTAAATTATAAACAGAATTAATATTTAATTTATTTTTTCCTAAATATGATTTTAATCTTTTTTTATTATCTTTATCCCCATTTTTATAAGCAAAATAAAATGGGTATGTGACTTTTCCCTCTTTTATATCCTGAAAGACCGGTTTTCCAATAATCTTATCGTTTAAAGAGTAATCAAGGAGGTCGTCTTTTATTTGAAATAATATCCCTAAATATTTTGCGCATTTAGATACGCTATTTACAAAATTTTTATCACCTCGACCAAGAGCCGCTCCTGTTTTTGCAGATGCCTCAAAAAGTCGGCCTGTTTTAAAATAACTTATAGCTTTAAGATCTTCTAAGCTTATCTCAGTATTTTGAAGTGCATCCAGTTGAATTAGTTCACCCTTTGATATGTCATTGGTTGCATTTGCTAGCTCTTTTAGGATTGTAGATTCTCCAATTTCAACCATAAGAATGAATGCTTTAGAATATATATAATCTCCAATTAATACGCCGTGAGCATTTGACCAGATATTATTTATAGATTTAACCCCTCTTCGTATTTGAGATTCATCTACCACGTCATCATGAATTAAAGTTGCTGTATGCAGGAGTTCAATTACAGCAGCAAGCTTTAGTCTTTTTTTGATATTTCTTTTATTAAGTGAGGATGATATTAGAGATAGTTTTGCTCTTAGCCTTTTTCCATCAGAATTAAAAATATACTTATAAAGATCAGAGATAGTTTTCTCTTCAATAACTTCATTTTTTATGAGTTTTGTTACTAGATTTAATTCTTTTTGTATTAGTTGGCTACTGCTCATGATGACTTAATATTTTTTTATGCAAAATTATACATAACTATTGATAAATTCTTCATTAAAGCGTATATTTTGCCACCTTTAGGGAGTATTAATATGTACGCAGTAATAGAATCAGGTGGAAAACAACATAAAGTTGAGAAGGGTATGACTTTGCCTGTAGATTTACTAAAGGATGCACCTGGAACAAAAATTACATTTGAAAATGTTCTGCTATATGTTGATGATAAAAATGTTGAAATTGGTCAACCATATTTATCTAATGTGAAGGTTACCGCTGAGGTGGTCGATGTAGTAAAATCAGAAAAAATATCTATTTTGCGTTTTAGAAGAAGAAAGCACAGCATGACCAAAACGGGTCACAGAGCTAGACATTCACAAGTTAAAATAAAAGATATTAAACTAGAGAGTAAATAATGGCACATAAGAAAGCAGGTGGTTCTAGTAAGAACGGTAGAGATTCCAACGCCAAGAGACTTGGCGTAAAGAGATTTGGCGGTCAGGTTGTAAAAGCAGGTGAAATATTAATACGTCAAAGAGGCACAAATACTCATCCTGGGATTAATGTTGGCATTGGAAAAGATGATACTCTTTTTGCTAAAGCAGCTGGTGTTGTTCAATTTACTTACAAGGGACCAAAAAGTAGAAAAACTGCAAACGTTATTCCTCAATAACAAATCCTGAACTCATGAATTTTATCGACGAGGCCTTTCTCGAAGTTAGGGCAGGGAATGGTGGTGCTGGAGCTTCAAGTTTTAGAAGAGAAAAGTACATTCCTTTTGGAGGCCCTGATGGGGGTGATGGCGGGAAGGGCGGCGACATAATTTTCCGAGTTAACTCAAATAAAAATACCCTAATTGATTTTCAAAACAAAAGAGTCTTTATTGCTAAAAATGGAAGACCTGGAGCTGGTAAAAACAAATCAGGATCAGCTGCCGAAGATCTAATACTAGATATTCCAAAAGGCACTGTTGTTTATGATGATATCTCTAATGATGAGTTGCTGGATTGCTGTGATGACAATGCCACATACGTTATTGCAAAAGGTGGAGATGGCGGTCAAGGAAACGCTCGATTTAAATCAAGCACCAATCAAGCTCCAAGAAAGTTTACTCTAGGCTTTGAGGGCGAGATTAGATTTATAAGATTGGAATTAAAATCTCTTGCTGATGTTGGCTTAGTTGGTTTTCCAAATGCAGGAAAGTCAACTTTTTTAAATAAAGTATCATCTGCTAAACCCAAGATTGGTAGCTATCCTTTTACAACTCTAAGACCTCATTTAGGAACAATCCAAGGTAGTGATTCAAGTTTTGTAATTGCTGATATACCTGGCCTTATAGAAGGTGCATCAGAAGGTGCTGGGCTTGGTATAAAATTTTTACAACACATCTCTAGGACCGGCCTTTTACTAATATTTGTTGATTTATTTCCATCAGATGATTTAACACCAGTAAAACAAATCCAGCTTTTAAAAAATGAGCTTGCTGCCTATAAAGACGATTTAACCCAAAAAGTTTCATGGGTAGTATGTAATAAAATTGATTTATTAAAACCTGAACAACTATTAGATGTTTTAAAATCTATTCAGGAATCAATAAGCATAGAGAGAAAAGATATATTTTTTATATCTGCTGCTACAGGAGAGGGTACAAAAGAACTCTTAAATGCTCTTGAAGAGCTCATTTCGAAAGATAAATTAGATTTAGCCTAATGCTTTAACTGCTTTAGAAAGCCTGCTTTTTGTTCGCGCTGCTGCATTCTTATGTATTACTTTTTTTGATGCAGATGAATCAAGCACTTTTTCAGCATTAGTTAAAAGTTCTTTAGCTTTTACAGCATCTTTAGCTTCAATACTAGCACGCACTGCTTTAACAGCAGTTCTTACCATTGATCGTTGAGCATGCCTTAGCTTATATGTTTCAGCATTCTGTTTTGCTCTTTTAATTGCTTGTTTAGAATTAGCCATAGTAGTTTATAAATTAGAGGCGTAGTTTAATGATGAATTTGTAATATGTCTACAATAAATGCAATAAAAAAAGGCAGCTAATGCTGCCTTTTGCCTTTATAGATAACGTTAGATTAATTAAAAATTATATATAATCTCAACACCAACAACCTTACCAATCATAAGCGGAGCAAACGAACCCCAGCTTACTGGACTGATATTTCCATGTTTAACTGAGTCTTTCATATTTTTTCCATATATGCCCCAGCTCATATTTTCTGATGGTGAGTAGAAGTCTACACCCATATCAAGAATCCTTTGCTCCCCAATAATACCAAGATTAGCATCATCATAAGCAACCTCATCTCTGAATGAATATGAAACTCTTCCGTTAGCTGTCCATTTGCCGAGGGTGAAGTCTTTGGATAAGCCGATTGAGTATGTTAGATCAGCAGCTCTTGGTAAGGCAAGGTCATATTCTTCATAATTAATTACTCCATCACCGGTAATATCATATGTTACATCATCATATTTTGCACTTAATGTTCCAAGGTTAAAATTAAGAACAAGATCATCCTGAAGCAAATAGACTAAATCTAACTCTAGGCCACTCATGCTAGCATCACCAGTATTTTTGATGTATTGAACTGGTCCAGCAGGGCCAGCTTCATTAAGTGTTCTTTGCATATCTACAAGATCTGATGAGAAGTAAGCAAGATTGACTCTTCCTTTTTCAAAAGATTTTTTTATACCAAACTCAGTAGTTGTAACTTCTTCTTGATCGTATGGTCCAGGACCTTTTTGAGGCGTTAGAGCCAAGATAGCAGTATTTCTCATATTATATCCACCAGATCTATAGCCAATAGCTCTGTAAGCATAATAAGTTGTGTCATCTTCATCTATATATGTAAAACCAACTCTAGGGGATGTGCTACTCCATGATTTGCTATCAATAAAATCTCTCAAACAACCACCAGAAAATATCTTACAAGATGCCTGATCGGGACTCTGTATTAACCTTGGATTTCTACTCCCCAAGAAGTAAATATTACTTGGGCCACCTGTTGCAAGATTGGAAACACCTGCTGATAGAGAGGCCACAGAGACTGTTTTGTCTTCATCTGTGCTTCTAACACCAATATCCATTGTAAGTTGATCACTTAAGGGAATTTCAACTGTTACAAAGAAAGCCGTAGTTTCATGATTAAGATCGCCACCGCCGTTCCATTCTGTTCCGCCAAGAGTTGACGGTAAAATTCTCATTTCCTGGAATGTTAAATCTCTTTCATGAGACATATATCCGACTAGAAGATCAAAATTATTAAATGAGCCGTTGTACCTAATTTCATGAGATGATGAACTATCTTTAAGCTTTTGTGGAGCATGAAATATAAAAGCCATTGTTCCATCAATGTCTCCCATACTATCCATTTTATAAGAATTATCACCGTATAAATAAGTGATCAAACCATCACCAAATTCAATATCTTTTTCAACTTTCAATACTAATGATTCGCCTTCGTCTTCAAGAAAGCCCTCTTCGTCAATACTCAAATCAAATGAATTTCTATCCCTATCCATACCAAAGCAGGAAGGGCCGCCTTCAAATAATTGAAAGCATTGTGCTGAAGGACCATCACCGTCAGTTTCTGTGCTTGTAAACTTTAAATTTACATTTAGTGTTTCTGATGGATCATATACCAATGTGCCTCTAAACATAGTTGACTTTATAGCACCATGATTTTCATTGTTGAACATATTTGTATGCCAGCCATCATTGTCATTAGTATGAACAACACCTCTAACTTTTAAAGTATCAGTGATTGGGCCACCTGAGGAATATTGAATGTATGAGTTTCTACTTGCTCCAGGACTGCCAAATCCATCATAAGCCAGCCTTAACTTAGATTCCCACTCGTCTCCTGGGTTTTTGGTGTTGATTAGAACCGCACCACCAATTGAGTTTTTACCCATGACTGTTCCTTGAGGGCCTCTAAGAACTTGAATACTTTCAATATCAAAACTATCAGAAACAGAACCATTACCAATATAGATACCATCATTTATCATCGCCACTGGAGATTCTATTGATGCAATAGATGAGTTATGT
>CBFHIO010000010.1:0-24525 GCA_965656035.1 Gammaproteobacteria bacterium
AGAAAGAGAAGGCTGGAATGTTGACGTAATTGATATTAAACAAGCAGAGCAAGGCGGTCTTAGAGAAGTTGTTGCTCAATTGAACGGTAAAAGTGTATTTAAACTATTAAAATTTGAATCGGGTGTTCATAGGGTGCAAAGAGTTCCCGAGACTGAATCTCAAGGAAGAATTCATACCTCAACATGCACTGTTGCGATTCTTCCTGAAGTTGAAGAAGTTCAAGACATACAAATTGATAAAAATGATTTAAGGGTTGATACATTTAGAGCCTCTGGAGCCGGAGGCCAACATGTAAATAAAACTGATTCTGCTGTTAGGCTGACACACATACCTAGCGGTCTTGTTGTCGAGTGCCAAGACGGAAGATCTCAGCATAAAAATAAAGAAAAGGCACTATCACTATTGGCTTCAAAGTTAAAACAGGCAGAAATTGAAAGTCAGCAAGAAAGTATTGCTAGTGAAAGAAAAATATTAGTTGGTACTGGAGACAGAAGTGAAAAAATCAGAACATATAACTTTCCACAAGGCAGAATGACTGATCATAGGATTAAGTTAACACAACATAACTTAGATCAAATTATGGATGGAGATATTAAATCTATATGCGATGCTCTATTAGCGGAGAATCAGTTAGCAATGCTTTCTCAACTCGAATCAGAATAATTGAATTCCAAAATTAGTTTTTACATCAAGAATATTAATGAAATGTTACCAAATGTTAGTGGCATTTCAAAAGAGTTAATATTTTTTTTAAAAGATAGGCTAGGGTTAAGTTATACATCTATTTTTTTAGATGAATATATTCTTTCAAACAAAGAAGAAAATTTAATTAAAGAATTTATTGATTTAAAAAGCCAAGGAATTCCTCTAGATTATATTTTGCAAAACACATCTTTCTATAAAGATGATTTTTATGTTGATCGTCGAGTTTTAGTTCCAAGACCAGAGACAGAGTTGCTTGTTGATTATGTTAATGGCTTACATTTAAAACCTGGAATGAAAATTTTAGATGCTGGAACAGGATCTGGTTGTATAGGAATATCCATAGCTAAATATAATCCGAATGTTACAGTTTATGGTATTGATTATTCTTCTGGAGCATTAGAAGTCGCATATATTAATAAAAAAAATAAATTAGCAAATAATTTTTATTTAATTAATTCAGACTGGCTGAATTGCATTCAAGAAAGAACTATAAATATTCTAGTTAGCAATCCTCCATATATTGCACCTTCAGACACCCATCTAGAAAATCTTAAATATGAACCAACCGAGGCATTAGTTTCTGAAGATAATGGACTAAAAGATTTTAGAACCATAACCAAGCAAGCAAAAAATGCCCTAACTCCTGGTGGTATATTAGTTTTTGAGCATGGCTATAATCAATCCATAATTGTAGAAAATATCTTGGTTGAATCAGGTTTTAAAAACATATTCTTAATGAAAGATCACCAATCTCAACCGAGAATAACAACTGCAAGATTGACATAAAAATTATGTACCACAGAAGGTTTTATATTTCATTGAAGAATTTTTAGCAGGCTTTTCATATTCATGAAATTTTTTAATTTCTATGTAAGGGCTTTTTAAAAGATCATGAAGTTTAAAAAAAGGATCCATATTATTATCAAGTACTGCAGCATTTAGAGCCTCTTCAACTTTATGATTTCTTGGAATATATATTGGATTGACTCCATTCATTGAAGATGCAATTTCTTCATCAGATATATTTTCTTCCGAGATCCTTTCTTTCCATAATGTCATCCAATTATCGAATGCTATGTCATTTTTAAAAAGATTTTTAATACTATTAATGTCACCAATAAGTGCTTTTGATAGATATCTAAAGCATAAAGTGAAGTCAACTTTATTGCTTTCCATAAGATTTAATAGGTGAGATATTAAATGAATATCATTTTGCTCTTCTTTTGATAAACCTATTTTAGATCGCATAGAAGAAAGCCAGTAGTTTGTATATACAGGCTTTATTAACTGAAGCACCTCTGTTAAAAGTTTGATTGCTTCATTCTGATCTTTATGCACTAAAGGAATTAATGTTTCAGCAAGCCTGGTTAAATTCCAAGTTAGTATTTTTGGTTGGTTTTCATATGAGTATCTTCCATTTTTATCTATTGAACTAAAAACAGTAGAGGGATCATAGACATCCATGAACGCACAGGGACCATAATCAATAGTTTCACCTGAAATAGTCATATTGTCAGTGTTCATGACTCCATGAATAAATCCAATACTCATCCAATTTGCAACTAATGATGCTTGCTCATTACAAACGGCTGCAAAGAGAGCAAGATAGGGATTTTCTACCTCTGCAGTTTCAGGGAAATGCCTATTTATTGAATAATCAGCTAAGTCTTTAATTAAAGACTTATTTTTAGATTTGTATGCGTATTCAAAACTTCCTACTCTAATATGACTGGAAGCAACCCTTGTCATTACACCTCCAGGTAATTCTTGTTCTCTTTGAACATTTTCACCAGTTTTAATTGCAGCAAGGGCTCGTGTTGTTGGAATACCTAAAACAAACATACTTTCACTAATTAGATATTCTCTTAGCACTGGTCCCAAAGCAGATTTGCCATCTCCTCTTCTAGAAAAGGGTGTTGGCCCAGATCCCTTTAATTGAATATCTCTTACCTCACCATTGGTATTTACAGATTCACCAAGCAACAAAGCTCTTCCATCACCAAGTGCAGGATTGAAATGACCAAACTGATGACCAGAATATGCTTGAGCTATAGGCTGAGAGCCTTTTAAAACTTCTCTTCCTGAAAATATTTCGGTACATTTATTTTGATCCTTTGCTAAAGAGCTTAAATTTAACTCCTTAGCAAGTGGATGATTAAATATAAGTAATTCAGGTGCTGGTGCTGGAGATGCATAACTCTTTTTGCACATTTCACCAATGCTCTCTAAAAAGGTATTTTGTAGTTCAACTGTCAAATTACTTCACTCAATAAAAGTTACAAACTTTTCTATAGACTCTCTAGATGTTCTATAGTTGTTTATTGGATGTTCTTTATTTGGATAGCCTAATGCAATTCCACACCATACAACCTCGTTATCTGGAATGTTAAGAAAATCTTTAACAGTCTTTGGATATATTGACCAAGATTCTTGAAGGCAAGTTCCCATATCATTATCAACAGCACTTAAACATAAATTTTGAATAAACATTCCAACATGTCCCCATCCATTCTCAGCAAATGCGCTATCAATAGTAACTATCATTCCAACTGGGGCACCAAAAAACTTAAAATTCTTTCTTATTTGTGAAAGTCTTAATTCAATATCATCTTGTTCAATGGACAAAGCTGTATACATATTCCTAGCACATTCTGATCTTCTTCTTTTATATTCCTCATCCAATGGATTAGGGTAAATATCATATTCTATTTTTTCTTGAACACCATTATCGAAATTATTGAGAGCTTTTTTAATAAGTTTTTCTTTAGTGCTACCAGTCACAACATAAACTTTCCATGGTTGTATGTTGCCTCCAGATGGCGCATTACTTGCGATTTCCAAAATCTCTCTAATGGTTTTAATATCTACAGTATCATCGGTGAAGCTTCTTACAGAATATCTTGATTTTATAAGTTCATTTAGATTCATAATTACTTCTCAGTTTTATTAACAATTCATTGTTCCTTCTTATATAATTTATATCAACAACTAATTAGGGGGAAATATGATCAGTGATATGCAAAAGTGGACTCCAAATGTTGCAAGCATAATCGAGCATGCAAAAAATTTGTATCCCAAGCAAGAAGTAATAAGCAGAATGATGTCTGGAGAGATTCACAGAACTAATTATGAAGAGGTTTGTATACGATCTAGAAAACTTGCCTCAGCCCTAGAAAAAGATGGATATAAGAAGGGTGATATTTTGGCAACATTAGCTCTTAATACTTATAGACATTTGGAACTATACTATGGTATCTCAGGTATGGGAGCTATTACGCATACTCTTAATTTTAGATTACATCCAGAGCAAGCCGTTTACATTATCAATCATGCTGAAGACAAAATAATTTTTGTTGAAGCTCCATTTGTACCAATTATGGAGGCGTTAAAAGATCAACTAAATTGTGTAGAAAAATTTATTATTCTTTGCGAAAAAGATGAGCTGCCAGAAACCGGTCTTAAAAATGCAATTTCGTATGAGGAGTATATTGAAACAGGTGATGAGAATTATGTGTGGCCAGAGCTAGAAGATGATGCGGCTTGTGGACTTTGCTATACATCAGGAACAACAGGAAACCCTAAAGGTGTTTTGTATGCGCATAAGTCAAACATACTTCACGCTCAAGCAGCCTTGACGGGGTTAACAGTGAGTCCTGATGAATCAATTTTGATGGTTGTACCTCTTTTCCATGTTCAGGCCTGGGGTATACCTTACTATGGACCAATGTTTGGCTTGAAACTTGTAATGCCAGGCATGCAAATGGAGGGAGAGCCATTGTATGATTTGATTGAAAAAGAGGATGTTACTCTTGCTTTTGGAGTTCCAACTGTTTGGATGGGGCTTCTAAGTTATTGCAGAGATAATAATAAAATTCTTAAATCAGTAAGAAATACTGTAATTGGTGGTTCAGCTCTTTCGTTAGCCATTTTAAAAGAATTTGATGAAGTTCATGATGTCAATGTTATACAAGGTTGGGGAATGACTGAAATGAGCCCTTTAGGAACATCTAACTTTATGACTGCTGAAATGAAAAAAATGAACAAAGATGATAGATATGCAATGCAATTAAAGCAGGGTAGGCCTATGTATGGTGTTGAACTTAAAGTTGTCGATGATTCAGGTAATGAATTGCCAAAAGATGGCAAGTCTCAGGGTCATCTAATGGTAAGAGGCCCATGGATTTTACAAAGATATTTTAAAGCTGAAAAAGATGCTGTTGATAAAGATGGATGGTTCGATACTGGAGATATTTCTGTGATTGATGAAGATGGTTACATGACCATAAAAGATAGAGCTAAAGATGTAATAAAATCTGGTGGCGAATGGATTAGCTCAATCGATCTTGAAAATGCAGCTGTGGGTCATCCAGAGGTTGCTGAAGCTTGTGTAGTTGGTATTCCGCATCCTAAATGGGACGAAAGACCAATATTATTTATCGTTACAAATAGTGGAGAGCCAATTGAGAAACAATCAATTTTAGACTTCTTAGAGTCCAAAGTTGCTAAGTGGTGGCTGCCTGATGAAATTGTTTTTCTAAAAGACTTGCCTCATGGAGCTACTGGAAAATTACAAAAATTTGAACTTAGAGACGAATACGCTAATTTTTACATGGAGAAATAGCATGCTTAAAGTAATTAAACCTTCAGAAATTGAATCTGTTATTGGG
The DNA here is from genome assembly GCA_965656035.1 of Gammaproteobacteria bacterium. Taxonomy (GTDB): domain Bacteria; phylum Pseudomonadota; class Gammaproteobacteria; order Magnimaribacterales; family D2472; genus SCGC-AAA076-P13. Next base: position 5,374 of record CBFHIO010000010.1, read on the forward strand.
ACCGAAACGGGTGTATCAGAGTGGATTACCATTAATCAAGAGCAAATAAATAAATTTGCTGAAGCTACTCTTGATAATCAGTTCATTCATGTTGATCCAGATGCAGCAAAGCCGATATTTGGTTCGACTATTGCTCATGGCTTTTTATCATTATCTTTATTAGCCGGGATTCCAATTTCACAAGGAATGGGTCTTGTAATTGAAGGTATGAAGATGGGCCTAAACTATGGTCTGGACAAAGTTCGCTTTCTAAGCCCGGTTCCAGTAAATTCTGAAGTAAGAATAAGAACCGAATGCATGGATATTACTGAAAAAAACCCAGGTCAATTTTTAGTTAAAAGCAAAGTAACTATGGAAATTAAAGGAGTTGAAAAGCCTGCTTATATTGCTGAAACTCTAGCTATGTATATTCTCTAGTATTAACTTAAAAGTCTTTTAAGTATTTCATTTACGCTTTGAGGATTTGCTTTGCCTTGGGTTTCCTTCATAACCTGTCCAACAAAAAAACCAAATAGTTTATCTTTACCGCTTTTAAAAGCATCAACTTGTGATGGATTATTATCAATTACTGTTTTTGCAATTGTCTCCAGAAGTGACTCATCTTGAATTTGAACTAGACCTTTATTTTCAATAATTTCATCAACATTATTGCCAGTTTCCCATATTTCTTCAAGAACAGATTTAGCTATTTTCCCAGAGATGGTTTTATCAGATATTCTTTCTATCAACGTTGCAAAATTATCTGAGGTTAAGCTTGATTCGTCTATATCTATATTTTCTTTGTTAAGCAGAGCGCTAATATCTCCCACAAGCCAGTTAGCAACGAGTTTTGAATCATCCGTTTTTGCACAAGCCCCTTCAAACATGTTTGCCATTGTTTTTGATGAGGCAATAATTTTTGCTTCTGAGGGAGCTATGCCCAATTCCGCAACATATCTTTTTTCTTTTTCGTCAGGAAGTTCAGGAAGATTATTTTTAATTTCGATTAGCTCTTCATCAGAAATTACAACTGGAAGAAGGTCAGGGCAAGGAAAGTATCTATAGTCATTCGCTTCTTCTTTTGATCGCATAGACCTTGTCTCATTTTTAACACTATCATAAAGACGAGTTTCTTGAACAACAGAATCACCAGCCTCTAAAATTCTAATTTGTCTATCAATTTCAAAATTGATAGCTTTCTCTATAAATTTAAATGAATTAATATTTTTAATTTCAGCTCTAGTACCAAGTTCTGAAGCATCAGATTTTTTTACAGAAACATTCACATCACATCTCATCGACCCTTGAGCCATATTCCCATCGCATATGTCAAGAAAAGTAACTACTTGTCTTATTGCCTTGAAATAAGCCACTGCTTCTTTGGCATTTGAAATCTCTGGCTCAGAGACAATCTCAAGTAAAGGCGTTCCAGCTCTATTTAAGTCTACAGCTGTTTCACCATCAAAGAGATCATGAATGGATTTACCAGCATCTTCTTCAAGATGAGCCCTGGTTATGTTAATAATCTTTTCATTGCCTTCCACTTCTATTTTAATTGATCCCTTTCCTACAATTGGCAAAGCCATTTGGGTAATTTGATAGCCTTTTGGAAGATCTGGATAAAAATAATTTTTTCTGTCAAAAGTTGATGTTTGATTTATTTCAGCATTTGTCGCGAGCCCAAAACTAATTGCTTTATAAAAGGCTCCTCTATTTGCAACAGGTAAAACTCCAGGTAGTCCTAAGTCGATTAAATCTACATGGGTATTTGGTTCTGCTCCAAAACTTGTTGATCCACCAGAAAAAAGTTTTGAATCAGTAGAAAGCTGAACATGAATTTCTAATCCTATTACTGGTTCCCAACTCATGATTTAATGCCTTTAGGTGTTTTGAGATGCCAATCTGTTGATATTTGAAAATTATGAGCTGCTTGAAGCAGTCTGCTTTCATCTAAAAAGTTTCCAATTAACTGAAGTCCAATTGGTTTGTTGTTAATCATACCATTTGGGATAGACATAGCGGGAAGGCCAGCAAGATTTGCTGGAATTGTAAACAAATCTTCTAAGTACATTTGAATTGGATCATCTCCTTTTGATCCAGCCTCAAATGCAGCACCTCTTGTAGTAGGAGACATAATAATGTCTACACTTTTAAAAGCAGAATCAAAATCATTTTTTATGAGCCTTCTAACCTGTTGAGCTTTTTTATAATAAGCATCGTAAAAACCAGCAGAAAGAACATAAGAACCAATTAATATTCTTCTTTTTACCTCGTCTCCAAAACCTTCTGATCTAGTTTTTATATAGAGTTCTTCAAGATCTTTTGGGCTGTCACATCTTTTTCCAAATTTAACTCCATCAAATCTTGATAAGTTTGATGAGCATTCTGCTGGAGCAACAACATAATAGGTGGGAACTGATAATGATATATTAGGAAGTGATATTTCGATAAATTCTGCGCCCAAAGATTCGTAATGTTTTTTTGATTCTTCGAAAACTTCAACTACATTATTGTCTAGCTTTGATAAATCGAACTCTTTAACTAGACCAATTTTTAAGCCTTGAATAGAAGAATTTAAGTTCTCGGTAAAGTCAGGAATCGCTTCATCAATCGAAGTGGTATCTTTTTCATCATGAGAGCACATTTCATTGAGAAGCAATGCACAATCTTCTGCTGTTCTAGCCATTGGGCCTGCTTGGTCCAGGCTAGATGCAAACGCAATCATTCCCCATCTAGAAACCCTTCCATAAGTTGGCTTCAATCCTGATATACCACACAACGAAGCGGGTTGCCTTATAGATCCTCCTGTGTCAGTACCAGTAGCAGCAGGAACCATTCCAGCAGCTACTGCAGCCGCCGAACCCCCAGAACTTCCACCAGGAACCAAGTTTTCACCCCATGGATTTTGAACATTGCCATAAAAACTTGTTTCATTTGATGAGCCCATAGCAAATTCATCCATATTAGTTTTTCCAACAGAGATACAGCCTGCATTTTCAAGGTTCTCAATGACAGTTGCAGAATATGGAGGTATAAAATTTGATAATATGTTAGAACCACATGTGGTTTTAAGATCTTTTGTGCAAAAAAGGTCTTTTTGGGCAATTGGTATTCCGGCTAATGAGCCTGAGCTGAGAATATTATCTAAATTATCAGCCTTTTTAATAGACTCTTCTTCATTAAGAGTTATAAATGCATTTAATCCAGAATTATTTTTTATGTTTAAGAAAGTTTCTTGTATAAGCTCTGTATGAGAAATAACTCTATCATCAAGCATATTTTTTAGCTCTTTAATACTTTTGTATTGAATACTCATTCTACAACTCTTGGTACTAAGAAATAGTCATCATTAGACTTAGGTGATCTTTCTAGAAAAATTTCTTTTCTGTTTTTTGCAGTTACATTATCTGCTCTGGTTTTAGCAGTTTTTTCAAGTGGACTAGCTAATGGTTCGACATTTTTAGTGTTAACTTCATCTAATTGATCAACAAATTTAATAATATTTTCAAGATCTTTTGTGATTTTATCTTCATTTTTCTCATCAAGAGAAAGTCTTGATAGGTGAGCTATAGTTGTAACTGTTTTCTTGTCCATATATAGGATATTATTATAATTTAGATGGAAGATATTAACTCAACTATATAATTATTTATATATATTTTAAGGAATCACGTGGAATTCAATATTTTTAAGACTGTAAGAGGCTATTTTTCAAACGATCTTTCAATTGATCTAGGTACTGCAAATACCCTTATATACACAAAAGATGTAGGGATTGTTCTTAATGAACCATCCGTTGTTGCAATAAAAGAAGTTAGAGGGCAAAAGACTGTAGTGGCGGTTGGAACAGAAGCTAAAAAAATGCTGGGTAGAACTCCAGGAAATATCAAAGCAATTCGTCCTCTATCAGATGGCGTTATTGCTGACTTTCAAGTTACAGAAAAAATGCTTCAACACTTCATAGCAAAAGTGCATGAACAAAGATTTATAAAACCAAGCCCAAGAGTATTGGTGTGTGTACCTTGTAGGTCAACTCAAGTTGAAAGAAGAGCCATTAGAGAGTCTGTTCTTGGAGCTGGAGCCCGAGATGTAAAATTGATTGAGGAACCAATGGCTGCTGCTATTGGAGCTGGTCTTCCTGTAGAGGAAGCAAGTGGCAATATGGTTGTTGATATAGGTGGAGGGACTTCTGAAATTGCGATATTGTCATTAAATGGAGTTGTATATGCGGAATCAGTAAAAATTGGTGGAGACAAGATGGATGAATCTATTACCTCATGGATTAGAAGAAATTATGGATGTGTAATTGGTGAGTCAACTGCCGAAAAGATTAAATTTACTGTTGGCTGTGCAACTGCTGAATCAGAAAAACTTGAAATGTCTATTACAGGTAGAAATCTTGCAGAAGGAATTCCAGAAACCTTCACAATAAATAGTGAACAGATATATGAAGCAATGAAAGATCCTTTATATGGAATAGTTAGAGCAATAAGAAATGCTCTTGAGCTTTCCCCTCCGGAGTTGGCAGCTGATATAGCTGAAAGAGGTATTGTATTAACTGGAGGAGGAGCCTTAATGAGAGATCTTGATAAGCTCATTTCAAGCTCTACTGGCATACCTGTAATATCTGCTGAAGACCCCTTAACTTGTGTTGCAAGAGGTGGAGGTCAAGCATTAGAAATTATGGATAAATACAATATAGATTTACTTTCATCTGAGTAAAAAAGATGTCGAGGGTAGCACTCACTGCTGGCTCAAAATTTCTTTATTTCTTTTTTGTATCTATCTCTGGTCTATTTTTATATATCGATCTTAACTATAAAAGTTTTGAAGGAATTAAAAACTTTTATCAATCTTTTATTATTTCATCAAAATACTTTGTTAAAAGTACAACAGTTGAGCCAATAACATTCTTATATGAAATCACAAAAGAAAAAAGTTACTTAATTAATGAAAATAAAAAACTCAAGCTTGAATTAGATAGAAGTTATATCTCAAATTTTATCATTTCAAATGACTCAAAATTTTTTGTAGACGATGAAGCTATAAAAAACTTTCTTAATATAAATAGTATAGAAAAAGTTTTTTATCTTGCTAAATTGCAATATTTTGATAATGAAATGTACTTATGTTGCAGTAAACATAGAGCATTTATTCAACTTTATAATTCTCATAATGATCTTCTTGGCAGTCCTGTAGTAAATGATAAAGGAATTATTGGTCAAATCATTTACGGAAATTCTTTATATGAAGTATTGTTGCTTACTGATATAGATCATGTTCTACCAATAGTTTCAGGTAATCATTTTTGCAATGCTAGAGGTTCAGGAAAACCAGAAATAATAATTTGTAAGTACAACAATAAACTATGGCAGCAAAAAGTAGAAATTGGGCAAAAATTCTTTTCCTCAGGAATGGGAGGTATTTACCCAAAAGGAATATTAATTGGAAAAGTTAAAGAAATTAGAGAAGTTGATGAAAATTTTACTGAATTTGATATAAGTCTGACATCTAGCCCGCTGGCATCAAACGTATTTGGAGTCCTTGAGAGTTTATGAGAAATATAGGCATCACAAAGTTCTTAATTATTATTTTCATTGCAAACATTATCGAGAGTTTATCAGCACCATACCTAATAAATTTTTATTTAAGCATACCTTTGACCTTCTTAATTTTTTCTTTTGGTATATTCAGATCATCTCGTAAGCTAAGTTCTCTATTTGCTTTTTCGTGCGGCCTGTACGTTGACTTAATATCTAGCTCTCCATTTGGCCTCAACGCTGGAATTTTTACAATAATGTCCTATGCAATTAGCATTTATGCAAATACGTTTAAACTATTTTCATATATACAGATATGTATATTTTTTGGGATAGCAACTGTTTTTTATATTGGCTTTAAAAATTTAATTATGAATTTAGAAAATTTCTCATATTTATTATTGTTTATAAGCTTTTTTATTAATATCTTATTATTCCTAATGTCTTCGATGCTTAGATATTATTTTCATCGATTTCTATAAGACATGATTAGTAAAATTAAAAAATTATTTCTTTACGTTTTTTTTCTTTTCTTTTTTAGTATCTTGTTTGTATCGATTATATATAGCTTGGTGGTTTACAAGCCTCATAACGGCATAAAATTTATTGACAAGTTTTTTGTATCAGAATATTCATTTAATATTCAATCAATTTCATCAAATAAGAGCTTATTAAATCCTTCTTTTATATTTGAAGAAATCAAAGTTAATGATGATAAAAATAATGAATTAATTCATATTTCAAAATTAAAGATAGGAGTAAATTTAATTGATTCTCTTATTAATGAATATTTGTTCTTTAGTATGCTTGAGATAGATACATTCAAGTCGTCTAAGAACTCTTCTCAACCCGCGTTCGAACCTTTCTTAATTAAGGGCAATAAGTTAAAGATTGACAATGATGCTATCAATGTCACCGCAAGCAAGTTTGATCTATTAATAGCTAAAAATAATTCAAAAATTCTTCTTTCTGATGGGAATATAAACTCATACCCTTTTAATAAAATCAAAGCATTTTTTGATTCAAATGATAGTAAACTTTTTTATGAAAGCAGTCACAGTTTTGATAGTAAAGAATTAAAAAAAATTAACTCAATTGACCTAAGTTCACTTAAGGAACATGAAATCTATCTCGACTTTGATACAAAAGGCTACTTAGACTTTAAAGCAAATGAAAATAAAAGATTTGATAGGCTTAGATTTACAAACTCTTCTGTAACGACTAATTCAGAGTTTTTAATAAACGGTATTAACTTAATAGCTTTTTTAGATTTAAATAATGAATTATTGGGTGTATTTGACTCAAGATTGCGAGACCAAGAGATTTCAGGCAGCATTTCATATGATTTTAACAAAAGTGTTATTAGAACTAATTTGGAAATTAATATGGGAGAAATTATTGATTCAAATAGTTATTTTTCAATGATTGGGGATGAAGTTTTTAAAACAACCGTGACTCTTTCCAAAGAAAATTTTTCCATGGAGCTATTATCAAATCTTAATAATACTAAAATCACGTCAAACATAGATGAAATTAATAGCAAATTAAATGAACCCTTAGAAACCAAAATATTTATTGAGGATATGTCAAATCCAACATATTTAGTAAAAAATAAGTATATAAATGCATTAGTTGATTTAAGCGGAAGAGGGTATTTTGCTTTTGGTGATAGTTATTTAGAGCAGATAGAAAAAACTGCATATAAAAATGGTTTATATCTATATTTAGAACTGAATAATTTAAGTTTAGATAATATCCTGGGCAACAACGCAAGCAATGATAATGCTTTGCTTAATGATAATGCTTTGCTTAAAGAAATTAATATAAAATCAAAAAAATTTAATTTTTTTAACAACGAATACACAAATACAGAATTTAACGTTACCTTCGATGATGAGATTTATGTCAATATTTCTGGTTTAGATTTAAATGGAAGTATAAAAATTGATAAGACTAATTTTATAAAAATTAATTTAAAAGATATTAATCTTAGTTTTGATAGTATTAATTTGTCTCAAACCAATCTTGCATCTGATATAAAAAATATAAGTTTAAGGTTAATTGGAAATAACATAAAAACTTCTAATGATACTTTTCAAGCCATAGATTTTTATATTCTTAAAAATGAAGACGTTTTAACCTTTGATAATATAAATATTAATAGCGAAAGAATGCAGATTGGTCCTGATAAGAATAATGAGAAGGCGTACATTAGCTATAACAATAAATTAGATCTATACAAAATTAAGGGCAAATATAGACTGGATAATTCTTCAGGATATTTTAAAAATATTTCAAAGTATAATTTTGATTTTTTTGAGTCCGATTTAAACATTCAATGGAACAGTTTAAATAATTTAACAAACCTTGAGGGAAGGGTAGACTTTTTAATAAAAGATTTAAACCTTGATACCAATATGCCTCAAACTACTTTCTTAAGAGCATTGAGGATTTTTAATCTCAACGGAATTGTTGATGGTCTCGACGATGATTCGAACAGCATAATGAACATTAACAGGGCTGCAGGTAAATTCATTTTGGGAAAAAATAGAGCATTAATTAGCTCGCCATTAATTTTTGAAACGGATGAAGCGAGCATGAAGTGGGTTGGGGAAATAGGTAAAAATAATTTTGGTGAATTGGATGAATTAGATCTTGATTTATCAATGAGACTCAAAATTTCTGAAAACATACCCTGGTATGCAGCTTTATTTGGTGGCGTAACAGCTATTGCCGGAGGAGTTGTGCTAGAAAATATCTTTGAAGATGCTATTGAGGACATTTCGACAATAAATTTTGAAATATATGGAACTATTGATGAGCCAAATATTAAAAGGTTAAATTAAAAAAATTGTTGCTAAACCAAGGAAAGACAGAAAACCTATTACATCCGTAACAGTAGTAACTACAACACTTCCTGAAATGGCTGGGTCTTGATTAAAGCTTCGCAAGACAATGGGAACAAAAACTCCAGCAATCACAGAACTTACTAAGTTAATTATTAGAGCAAATGAAATCAGTAAAGCTAAGGTAATTTCATTAAACCAAAAATATGTTGCGAGCCCTGCCAGTATTGATAAAACAATACCATTAAGAATTGATACTGCCAATTCCCTTTTGAATAACCATCTAAGATTGGAAGCATTGATTTGTTCTAATGTTAGACCTCTCAGGACAATAGTCAGGGTTTGAGTTGCAGCTACCCCACCCATGCTGGCGACTATTGGCATCAAGATAGCGAGGTAAACAATTTGATCTAGTACATCTTTGAAGATATTAATTGTCATTGACGCTATAAAAGCAGTAAAAAGATTCATGCTTAACCAAAAAACTCTGCTCTTTGCTGCTCTGCCTGGAGGTGCAAATGTATCTTCTGCTACCCCAGCCATTCCAAGAAAATTTTGATCAGCATCCTCCCTAATTACATCTAGCACATCATCTACAGTAATTCTTCCAAGCAACTTGCCAGACTCATCAACAACAGCAGAAGAAATAATGTCATTTCTTTCAAAAAATGTTGCAACTTCTTTGTCATCCTGGGAAACAAGAATTGGATTGTTTGATGTGTCCATAACCTCTCTTGCTATAAGGTTTGGTTTGCACGTTATTATTTTGCTTATGGAAAGTTCACCAATATATTTATCTTCTTTATTTACAACAAAAATCTTATCTGTATTGTCTGGAAGTTGGCTTTGGTCTCTTAAATAGTTAATAACAACCTCTATACTATGGCTTGGCCTAACACTTATGACATCTGTATTTAGAAGGCCGCCAGCGGTATTTTCTGGATAGGTAAGACCAATTTCAATTCTTTTTCTATCTCTATAGGACATTTTAGATAGAATAGAATTCATTCTATCCTCTGGAATGTTTTGAAGAATGTCTACAGTTTCATCAGGTTCAAGTCTTTTTACTGCCTCAGCAAGCTCTTCATTAGAAATATTTGAAACTAATTCTTGTTGAATTTCTTCTCCAAGATCAGCTAAAACATCTCCTTCTTCATTGGTCTCCAGAAGAGAAAACAATAACTTACGTTGCTTAGGAGGAGAGGATTCTAAAGCGTGAGCAATTTCTGGAGATGATAATTTTTTTAAAAGAATTTTTATTTCATTTTCTGAAAGTCCAGTAGAGTTTTCTAATAATTGATTTAGATTATTTTCTTTCTCATTGCTTTCCATGGATTAATTTTACACCAACGATAAATAAAAATTATCTATTTCTTGAAGAGGCTATATTAAGTTTCTTTCTATACTTTGTGATGGTCCTTCTTGCCAAATTAAAACCTCTTTTATTTAACTCTATAGCAATTTTATTGTCGCTTTTTGGTTTTTTCTCATTTTCTATAATTGATTCAATTAATTGCATCAGCTGCAGCGGAGTAACATCCCTAGTTTTTGAAACAGATGACACTAAGAGAGACTTGAGCGTTATGATACCTTTAGGTGTATCTATATACTTTGACCTAAGTATTCTTGATACAGTGGAAGGGTGAAGCCCTAGTTCATCTGATAAGTTCTTATTTGAAAGTGGATTTATTTTAAGGGGATTATCTTGCAAAAAAGAAATTTGTTTCTTACAAATTAATTCTCCGACTTGCATTACAGTTTCATTTCTTTTTTTTATTGAACTAACAAGCCATCTAGCATCTTGAATTTTTTCAGACAATTTTTTATTTGGTTTATTTTTTAATTGAGCGTTTGTTTTTATGATTAAGTCATTATCAATTTTGATTTTGGGAAAAGCATCTTCGATAAAATTGACTGCAAAAGATTTTTCTTTTATCTCAATTTTTAGATCTGGAATAATATAATTCGTAGTCTCATAATTAAGACCTGGACTTAAATCGCATGATTTTATTTCATACATTGCTTTTTTAATATCCTCAGTCGAATACCCACTTTTTGAAAAGGTGTCTATAATTTCTTCTATGCTCTCTGAGCTAGTTTGATCAAGAATTTTTTGACATAACTCTTTAATTTGTAGATTAAATTTTTTTGAGTTAATTTGTATTTTTATACATTCTTTAAAATCTCTAAAACCAATACCAGCTGGTTCTAATGTTTGAATCACATCTTTCAAAACATTATTTATATCCCTAATAGAAAATTTATACGAAAGCATTTCTTCTATTTCTTCTAATTCATCTATCAGTTGACCAGATTCATCAATACATTCAACTAGGGTTAAAGCTATTTCTTTTTGATTATTGTCCAGCCTTAAATCGTTTACTTGCTTAATTAGCGACTCTCTTAAGTTTTCTGCTGCAGCCACATTAAAATCAAAATCAGATTCATTATATTTTTCATCAAAATCAAGCTCTTCGGCTATCTCATTCTCAATAAAGGGGTTTATCTCAATCTCTTGATCAATTTTTTGAATTAATTCATATCTAGATAACTGAAGTAAATCTATAGATTTCTTTAGCAAAGGAGTTAGTGAAATTTTTTGCTGTTGCTTGAATTCTTTTAATAATGAAATAGCCATAATTTAACTATACATATTGCCTAAATAAACTTTTTTTACATTTTCATCCTTTACTAGAGAATCTTTGTCACCTTTTGCAATAATAGATCCATTATTAATTACAATTGCATGATCACATATTTCTAAGGCTTCTCGAACATTATGATCTGTGATTAATATACCAATATTTTTATTTTTGAGCTTGAGAAGAACTTTTTTAATATCATCAATGGCTATTGGATCTATACCAGCGAATGGTTCATCTAAGAGAATAATTTTGGGATCTGCTGCAAGTGTTCTTGCAATTTCAACTTTCCTTCTTTGACCTCCGGAAAGTTGTCTTCCTTTTGAGTTTAAGATTTCTGACAAATTGAATTCTTCTATGGATTTATCTATAAAATTTTTAATATCCTCTTTGTTGTTGAATGATAATTCTGCTAGACCCAGCAAATTTTCATATACTGTAAGATTCTGGAAGATTGATGGTTCTTGCGGCAGATATTTAATTCCCATTTTTGACCTTTTGTGCATGGCATAATTTGAAACGTTTGTATTATTTAGAAGAATATCTCCACTGTTAGCTTTTATTAATCCAGCTATGATATAAAAAGTAGTAGTCTTGCCAGCACCATTTGGCCCTAAAAGACCATTGATGCAACCTGAAGGCACCTCAAAGCTTATATTTTTAACAATATTTTTACCTTTTATTGTTTTATTTATATTTTTAATTGAAAGCATTATTGTTAATTATCTGATAACACTTGACCATTTCTTGTATTAAAAATTATTTCATTTGATGAAATATTCAAATCATCATATGAAATAGTTGCATTACCAATCAGTTGTATTTTATCTGTTTCGGAGAAAATAATTTTATTAGCGCTACCACTAAAATAATTATCTTTAGCTGTTGATTGAATTTTAGATGGCTTACCGTAAACTGAAACGATTCTGTTTATTTTATTAAATATTGCTTCACTAGCCTCTATATTAAATTTACTTGTCACAACACGAACGCCGTTATTAAAAAAAATTTTGTTCGATTTTTTTTCTATCTCAATTGATCCAGAATTTATAGTGATATTATTTGATTTAAATTCGTTAGCTTCTATTTGCGCATAAGCAAAATTACAAAAAATAGCTAACATCAAGGAAACATTAATTTTCTTTAAAAACAAATTATAGAATCCTTGCTTGAATCAAATCATGCATTGAGATAACACCTACGTTTTTATTTTTATTCATTACTACTAATGTAAAAATTTTATTTTTTTCCATAATCTTTGCAGCATCAATAGCTAAAGCATCTTCTTCAATTGTTTTAAATTCTTTTGTCATCACGTCTTTTATTTTAGTAAAGTTAATATCAATTTTTTGATTTAAACATCTTCTTAAATCACCATCTGTAAAGATACCCTCAACTTTAGACTGTTTCTTTATAAGAGTTATACCTAAATTTTTCTCTGAAATTTCAATTAAAGCATCTGCTAGCACTGTGTTTAAACCCACTGATGGTATTTCAGAGCCTCGATGCATTAAATGTTTAACTTGAGTAATTAATTTCTTACCAAGCTTTCCAGCAGGATGTGAAGACGCGAAATCATTTGATGTAAATCCTTTTGATTCAAGAAGTGCTATTGCTAAAGCGTCTCCAAATGCTAAGGCAGAAGTTGTTGAGGAAGTTGGCGCAAGATCAAGAGGGCACGCCTCTTTAGATTTAATAACAATTGATATATCTGATGCCAGAGAGATTGAAGATTTTCTGTTTCCGGTTAAAGATGCAATTTTATAACAAGCTCTCTTAAGAGATGGGAGTATATTAATTATTTCATCAGTTTCACCGGAGTTAGATATTAAAAAAACTATATCCTTTTTTTCAATTAATCCCATATCTCCATGAGCTGCTTCTGTTGGGTGAATAAAAATAGATCCAGTTCCTGTACTAGAGAGAGTGGCTGATATTTTTTGACCAATATGACCAGATTTACCTACACCCATAATTATAAACTTTCCTTTACTGGAAATAATGGACTCACAAAGTTGAGTAAAATTTGAGTCTATTTGATTAGAAAGGTTGTTTAAGGCAGCTGACTCTATCTTGAAGGTTCTTTTAGCTGAGGTAATATAGTTAAATTTTTTCATAACTTATGTATTTTGTTCAATTTTTATTATCTTCTAAATGCTATAATAGAACAATGCATGTTTCGCTTAAAAATTTTTTTACTATATTAATTCTGTCATCATCGTATTATCTATCGTCTGATAATAATCCATACAACTTCATCGATGCCAATGCTCAGAAGATGGTTCAAGTTTTAAAAGAAAATAAATCATTATTTATAGATGACAGAGAATTGTATGAGCAGAAAATCAAAGAAATTTTTGAACCAATGATTGACTTTAGAAGAGTTGCTGCAACTGTTATGGGTAGAGAATATTATTTAGCTTCATCCAGAGAGCAAAGAGAAGAATTTGTTGATATTTTTAAAGACTCTTTGCTAGACACATATGCTGAAACTTTAGCGCAATGGGAAAACCAAACAATAACAACAATCTTTCCAGAAGATATGCAAGTTCAATCCTATGAATTAAATAATATTGAGGTGCAACAAACTCTCAATACAGGCAGTAGTAAATATCCAATTTCGTATAAACTTAGAAAAAATAAAGATCAAAGTTGGTCTATTGTTAACATAATTGTAAATGGTGTGAATTTAGGACTTACTTTTAGAAATCAGTTCCAGGCTCTGGCTTCCAAAAATAATGGAAATATTGAGGCCACTCTTGAGGGGTGGGTTTCTGATGCGGGAGATGCTGGGATAAGTGGATAAAGAGATAATCAAGGAAATTATTTCCGCTGCTATACCGAATTCTGAATGTATTTTTGATGGAGACTCTTGCAACTTCAAACTCATTGTAATCTCAAAATCATTTAAAGGAGTTTCATTAATACAGCAGCATAAAATGGTTTTAAGTCCACTTAAAGAACATTTTGAATCAGGCAAACTGCATGCACTAAGCATAGAAACAAAAACAGATTAAATGGAAAAGTTATTAATAAATGGCGGCAGGTCTCTTAAGGGTGAGATTAGTTGCTCCGGTGCAAAAAATGCTGCATTGCCTATGATAGCTGCAACAATACTATCTGATAAAAATATTGTTTTGAAAAATCTGCCATATCTTCAAGACATCACAACAATGTTTGAATTACTTGGTTCCATGGGTGCTAATATTCTTCTTAATGAGAATATGGACTTTACAATTTCCACCAACGCCCTTAATGAAAAAGAAGCTAGATACGAATTAGTTAAAACTATGAGAGCATCTATTCTAGTTCTGGGACCATTAGTTGCTAAGTATGGTGAGGCTAAAATAGCTTTGCCAGGAGGTTGTGCTATTGGTAGCAGGCCTGTGAATTACCATTTAGATGCCTTAGAGCAGCTTGGCGCAACTATAATTCTTAAAAACGGTTACATTGAAGCTAGTGCTAAAAAATTAATCGGATCTAAAATTAAGTTTGATGGTGTTACGGTTACAGGCACTGAAAATATAATGATGGCTGCTTGTTTAGCAGAAGGTACAACCGTCCTAACAAATGTTGCCAAAGAGCCTGAAATTATAGATTTAGCAGATTTTTTAAATAAGATGGGTGCAAAAATATCTGGAGCTGGTACTGATGAAATAACTATCGAAGGTGTAGATAGGTTGCATGGCACTGAACACATTATTCCTGCTGACAGAATTGAAGCTGGAACATATTTAGTTGCAGCTGCTGTCACTAAAGGAGAAATCGTAATTAATGGAATCAATCCAAATAGACTAGTAAAAGTTTTGGATAAATTAAATGAAACTGGGGCCATTATTGAAACTTCTAAAAATTCAATTTCTTTATCAATGAAGAGAGATAAACCGAAACCTGTTGATATTACTACAGCACCGTTTCCTGAGTTTCCTACTGACATGCAAGCTCAATTTTCAGTAATAAATGCAATAGCAGATGGTATTTCAAATATTTATGAGACCGTTTTTGAAAATAGATTCATGCACGTACAAGAATTAAATAGAATGGGTAGCAACATTCAGGTTAATGGTAATCAAGCAATAATTGAAGGCGTTGATTCATTATATGGCGCAGAAGTTATGGCAACAGATTTAAGAGCTTCAGCAAGTTTAATTTTAGCTGGGTTATGTGCCAAGGGAGAAACTAAAGTAGATAGAATCTATCATATTGATAGAGGCTATGAACGTATTGAAGAAAAATTAAATTATTTAGGAGCAAATATTATTAGATTACCTAGCTAATCCTTCTATTTCAGTTGATTTGATTTCAATTGTTTTAAATGTGTTGTTTGTCTTAAGAAGTTCAAAACTTATGTTATTTCCTAGTCCGGCAAATTTCAAAGATGAGGTTAAATTCTTCCAGCTTCCCTCACTATTGTTTATTTGAATAATAACATCATTCACACTTGCGCCTTTCTCGTAAAGCGGTCCAACCGAGTCAATTTCTTTAATCTTTAGTCCGTTTATTAATTTGTTATTAATTTTAAGTCTTATTGGCGCTACTCTAAAATTACCAATCCATCCTGATCTAATTTTTCCGTACTGAATTATTTCGGATGCTATTTGAACAATGTTGTTTGAAGGAATAGCAAAACCAAGTCCTTGATAGGCACCAGTTCTAGAAAAAATTTTTGTATTGATACCAATTAAATTTCCATTTTCATTAATTAGGGCACCACCTGAATTTCCTGGATTTATTGCCGCATCAGTTTGTATTAATTCCAGATATGGATTGCCATAATCTCTACCAGTCGCGCTAATAATTCCTCCTGAAACAGAAATCCCAATCCCATAAGGATTTCCTATTGCTAAAACTTTATCTCCAACTTTAATATCATCACTATTGGAAATATTAATTGGTTTAAGTTTCTTATCAGCATTTATTTTAAGAACTGCAATATCAGCATTTACATCTGATCCAATAAGGTTAGCTTCAAACTCTTCACCAGAATTAAGCTTCACTTTTATTAGTTTATTTATACCTATAATGTGAGTATTTGTAACAATATAACCATCTTTTGAAAAGATTACTCCTGAACCTATATTATCTGAATTTATGCGAGAACTACCATATGAATAAATCGATACAACAGATTCAATAGAATTTTTGGTTGCAGATACAAATTTATTATCACTTTTACTAGAAAAATATGCCCACGATATAAATATAGTTATTGAAATAACTAATAAATAGTTTATTTTAGATCTCTGTAAAAATTTCATAATATGTTTACCAATGCACCAAAATATCATTGATAATTTAAAAAACCAAGGCATTGAACTAGATTTTGCTCAATCTAATCTTCTTAATGAATTAGTAAATTCTACCCCTAAAAGCAAGTCACTCATTAACAGAATAAAAAAAAATAAATCACCCATAAAAAGTTTCTACGTTTGGGGTGAAGTCGGGGGCGGCAAAACATTAATCTTGAAGTCTTTTATCAAGAATTTAAATTTAAGAGTTATTGATTTTCACTACATAGATTTTATGAATAGTATTCATAATCAGCTATCAGAATTTTCAGGTATAAAAAATCCACTTGATAGCATCGCTAAGTCTTTTAGCAAGCAATGTGACATTCTTTTTATTGATGAATTTCAGGTAGAAGATATTGCAGATGCGATGATTATTGGAAATCTACTAAATCAGTTAATTGAAAAAAATATCTTTATATATCTTACATCCAACGCTCACCCCGACGACTTATATAAAGATGGCTTGCAAAGAGAAAAGTTTCAGGATTCAATTAAACTATTTCAAAAATACGCAAAAATACACGAATTAGATACAAAGAAAGACTATAGAACAAGAAACATAGTTAACTTTAGTAAAAATACTAAAGATAAAGTCTATTCAGATAAAGACATAGTTGCATTAATCGAAACTAATTTTAAAAATATAGATTTTAAAAATAATTCATTTCAAGTAAATAATAGAGTGCTTAGTTGCAAAGCTATGTGTAATAATTTTTTATGGTTATCTTTTAATGAATTTTTTAGTGAGCCAAATGGTAATAAAGATTTTATAAAAATATCTAAAAAAATTGATTGGATATTTATAAGTGATTTTAAATATTGTGATGATAATTCGGCTGACATTATCAGAAGGTTTATATCATTTATTGATATTTGCTATAGAGACAAAACAAAAATTAAATTTTTTTTCAATCGTGTTGATGAGAACCTCTACACTGGCAAGAAGTTGAAAATTTTATGGGATCGATGCCATAGTAGATTAATTGAAATGCAAACAAAAGAGTATTTAATTTAAATATTTCTTCACTAAAATATTGCTAATTTTGACTCTAAACATTAATATTCGCATCTTACAAAAATATGAATATGAAAACATTCTCATTAAAAAAAGAAAATATTGAAAGACAATGGTATGTGGTCGATGCCTCTGATAAAGTTTTAGGAAGACTGTCGACAAAAATAGCCGATAGAATTAGAGGTAAAGATAAGCCCACTTTCACCCCTCACACTGATGGCGGTGATTACGTAATCGTTATTAATGCTGAAAAAATTAAGGTTACAGGAGCTAAATATACTGATAAAAAATATTATTCACATTCTTTATATCCTGGTGGACTTAAAACTAAAACCTTTAGAGAAATGAATGAAAAGTTTCCTGAGAGAATTATCGAGGAAGCTGTTAAAGGCATGTTACCAAAAAATAAACTAGGCAAATCAATGATCAAGAAACTGAAGGTATTTAGTGGCCCAAGTCATGATCATGAATCACAACAACCTATTGAATGGAATCCAACTATATGACAACTGAAACACACTACGCCACAGGAAGAAGAAAGACATCTTCTGCAAGAATATACCTCTCATCTGGAAAGGGTAACATTAAAGTTAATGATAGAGATCTCGATGTATATTTTGGTCGTAAAGTTGCACAGATGTTAGTAAAGCAGCCTCTTGAAATGACTGAGCTTGCTGATAAGGTTGATCTTGATATTAAAGTTAAAGGTGGCGGTAGTTTCGGTCAGGCTGGAGCTATTAGGCATGGAATTTCAAGGGCTCTTATTTCCTATGATGAGGAGTTAAGACCTCAGCTTAAAAAAGCTGGTTTACTTACTAGAGATCCGAGAAGAGTTGAAAGAAAGAAACCTGGTTTAGTTAAAGCAAGAAAAAGCAAACAGTTTTCAAAACGTTAATTTTTTTCAAATTTTTTCTTACGAATTAGTGGTATAATTCGCTGGTTTTTTATAACTAATTTCTAAGTTCACAAAGTTCTAATGCAAGAAAAAGACAACACAAGAAGAAAGGTTTTAATAGGTTTAACGAGCGCAGTCGGTTTATCAGGAATCCCTTTTGCAGCTACCCCATTTATTGCTGCATGGAATCCAAGTGCAAAAGCAAAGGCAGCAGGAGCATCCGTCAAACTAGATGTGTCTAAGATGCAATACGGTCAGCAGATTCAAGTAGCTTGGAGAAAACAACCAGTATTTATTGTGCGTCATAGCAAAGAAAGTTTAAAGAACATTGATGCAGCTTTACCTAAGCTAGCTGATCCAAATTCAGACCAAATCGAAGAACCATATAAAGGCCAAAATCCAACTAGATCAAAAAGTAATGAATACACTGTTATGGTTGGAGTTTGCACTCATTTAGGATGTTCTCCTAAATATCATCCTGAGGTTGAGCCAAAGCCATGGGATGCATCTTGGGCTGGTGGTTTCTTTTGTCCCTGTCATGGATCAATGTTTGATATGGTTGGAAGAGTTTATAAAGGTGTTCCAGCTCCCACCAATTTACCTGTACCGCCTCATTTTTTTGATGGATCAATTTTAACAATCGGTGAAGACGGAGGAACGGCTTAATGAGCGAAATAGTTGGAAAATTATTTGGTTGGGTTAACAGAAGACTGCCTGTATCCAACACATTTGAGAGGCATCTATCAAAGCATCCAGTTCCTTCAAAGGTTAACTTTTGGTATTTGTTTGGAGCTTTGGCATCTGTTGTATTAATTATCCAAATTGTTTCTGGAATATGGTTAATAATGCCTTATTCAAACACTGAAGAAGAAGCTTTTGCATCTATTGAATATATTATGCGTGATGTTGATTATGGCTGGGTCATAAGATACATGCACACCACA
>CBFHIO010000011.1:0-22460 GCA_965656035.1 Gammaproteobacteria bacterium
GTTATATACACCTTACTAATTGGCTCTTCAAGAAAACTAGTGACTGATAGAATATCGTACTTACTACATTGTTTAATTTTATTCAATGCATCTTTGTAGGCATCTTCAGATGATTGAAGTCTTTTAGTTATAAGAACTGAACATTTTGTATCAAACTCAGCAAAAACATTAAAACTAAAACAAATTAAAAATGTATATATAAACAATTTCATTTATTTATCTTATCACCTTAAAAACAAATTGAGTAACCTATCAAATGGCAATAACGAATAAAAGCACAAAGGTTATTTTAGTCATCAATAAAAAATTTAACTAAATCTTAGAGAATTATTGGTATTGCAAAGCCAAGAAGAACAAAGAACCACTTACTAAATTTAAAAAACAGAAGCATGCTAATATTTTGTCCATGTTCAGTAAATTTACTACCTTCAAATGACCACATAATGCCACCTATAAATAGACAAACTATTGAGTAAATAAATATTGTTTCCATGAGTCAGCTACCCTAGTAAGAATTAAAAAAATTATTGGATTACTTATTATTTTTATTTTTTACAACCCAATAGAGAAGGGCTATAAATATTATGTTTCCTATTAAATAAGTTGTGTAATCCATTAATCTTATTTTATATGATTTATTGTATGAATTTGCTTACATATATGTAAAATTAAGTTCATGACGAAATCTAAATTTATATTATTATTAGTTTTATCATTATTAATACCAGTAGTATTAATTAGATTAATAGTAGGTTTTTAAAATACAGTTATATTAAGGGAAGACATGAATTTAAGAATATTTTTATCTTTATTATTTTTATCTAATTTTTCAATAGCCAGTTATAAATATGAAGTTGTGCTGGATGATTTAGATGATGCATGGAGCATGGTTTTTTTGGATGAAAATACTATTCTTTATACAGAGCTTCCAGGCAATTTAAAAATTGCTAATTTAATTGATAAAAGCATAACTAATGTATTAAATGTTCCAAAAGTGCACTATGCAAGCCAAGGCGGTTTATCTGAGGTAGTACTTGACCCTGATTTTGATTCAAATCGTAAGATTTATTTAAGTTATTCTGCAAAAGATCAAAATAATAAATCTACGTTATTCTTGTCTTCTGCTGAATTAATTGATGGTGCTTTGACGAATGTAAAAACAATATTTGAAGCTAAGGCGCCAAGAAGAACTTCAGTGCATATAGGGGCTAAGATTGCTTTTTTACCGGATGGTACGCTTTTGCTCAATAGTGGCGATGGATTTGATCATAGGGAAAAGGCTCAATACCTCGATAATCATTTTGGAAAAATTATAAGAATAAATACTGATGGATCAATTCCATCTGATAACCCATTCACCAATATGATGGGAGCTTTACCGGAAATATATTCTTACGGCCATAGAAATATGCAAGGTCTTGTAGTAACTAGCAAAGGAGATATATATGAACATGAGCATGGACCTAAAGGCGGCGATGAAATAAATCTTATAAAACCATCGTTAAATTATGGCTGGCCTGCTATTACATATGGTGTTGATTACTCAGGAGCTGTTATAAGCCCATTCACAGAAAAAGAGGGTATGGAACAACCTTTATTACACTGGACTCCTTCAATTGCTCCATCAGACATGATTTATTATGAAAATGATTTATATCCTGAATTAACCAACTCATTTTTGGTCACAGCATTAGTATCAAAAGATGTTAAGAAGGTAGTTTTTGATAATGATAGAGATTATCAAGAAAGTCTTTTTTCTGACTTAAAGCAAAGACTAAGAAATATTGAAGCGTCACCGGCTGGAGTTATATACCTAATTACAGATGGACCCGGTGGTAAATTAATTAAAGTATTGCCTAAAAAATAATGAGAGTAGCAAAATATCCATTTGCTGTTTTATCAGCAGCACTGTTTACAGCAATGCTCATAACGCCTATAACATCTGTTTCAAATCTTATTTGGCTATCCTCTGTTGAGATGCCAGTTACCATCTTATCTTCTATAGAAGTTATTTTATTTGATTTTCAGAGACTTGGAGCTGCTTTATTTGCAGTTTTCTCAATTGCTTTTGCCATCGCTTTCACTGTTACTGGTTTGGTCTCAAGATATACAAAATACTCTGGAAAATCATTATATGCATTAGCAGGTGCAGCAGCTATTGGGGTTTCATTAATTTTAATGGTTGAGCTTTTATTTCAAACTCAATTACTTGGTGGTAATCGGTCTTTTATTGGAAAATTATTGCATTGGATTGCTGGTTTTTTTGGAGGAATTTTCTTTCATAAACTTGTTTCAACAGAAAGATCTTATACCTTTGTTATTAGATTCTTTGCCATTTTATATAGCTATATACTTTTAGGCCTAGTTTTAAGTTGGGTATTTACACCTATTACTGCAGCTAGTGACTTTGGGTTTAGTTTAACCGAACTTTCAGATAGTGCTCAAAATGCACTATTAAGAGACTTTACCTCATTTTTTGTATCAACATTAATTTTTTCGATTCTTGGAGCAATAACACTTAACCCTGTATGGTTTTTTTCTGCTGGGATCGTTTATTATGGTGCTGCTTTCTTTAATTTATTTGCTATATATGTTCACGGTACAGCCTATAACCAGATTTATATTGGTGAAATTATCTTAGGATCCGTTCCAACTTTATTGGCTTTAATACTTATTTATAAAAAAACATCTTCTTTTAATCAATGAAAAATATATTTATAAAATCTATAAAAATTATATTTATGATTCTTGCTATTGGTGCAATTGTTGGAGCACTAGGATTTGGATATTTAGCCCTATCTTAATATTAACGGTATTGCCAAAGACGTTATAAGAAAAAGTGGTGCGATAATTTAGCTCTTAAAAAAAATGAACAAGCATACTGTACAAAACAAAATAACTGGCAATACATAGTTCATCAATAACCAAAAAGTTTCATTTTTTATTTTCATCATATTAATTTTATCAAACTTAATTTATTTTAATTAAATAAAAATTTATTTTTTTAAAACTCGATATATTTTAAAAATTATTGAAATAAAGAGACATAAATAGAATTGCTTCAAATAATACAAATCTTTTTAACTTATGGCATTATTATGTTTGATATAAATTTTTAACAATAATTTAGGAGCAACTAATGAAGAAAATCTTATTTTCCTTAACTTTTTTATTTGCAATAATAATTCAAGCTGGCCATCATGAGAAAGGAGATGATGCAAAAAGTGTTGTCAAAAAAGCTTATGAAACATTTGCGACAGGTGATACTGAGGCATGGGCTGCATTGCATTCAGAAGATTTAACCTTTACTGTATTTGGTAACATTCCAACAACTGGAAAACATATAGGTACAGACGCTGTTATTAAAAATGTTTTTAAACCAATTCCTGCCCATTGGCCAAACTTTAACATTAAGCATAAAGCAATTTATTCTGATGGAAATATGGTTTTTGTTCACTCTGAAATGACTGCAGATGGTCTTAGCACTGAAACATTGCATATGTTTAGAGTTGAGAATGGAATCATTCAAAGCTTTACAGCATTTGATGATACAGGATCAATGGCAGAAGCTTTAGCAAAATAAAGAACACTTTTTTACTTGCAGATATGCTTTTGGGGCAAAATTAATTCTATTGCATTTACCTTCAAAGCCTATAAAATAAGCGTTCACAAACAGGAGGGATGGCAGAGTCTGGTTTATTGTAACGGTCTTGAAAACCGTCGTGCTTTCATCGGCACCGTGGGTTCGAATCCCACTCCCTCCGCCAATTAGTAATTATAATGTCCAAAAATTTTAGTGATATATCAGAATTTTTTAGAGAAGTTCCTCCGTTTTTAAAAATTTTCAATATTACTAATGCTTATCCAACAGATGATGAACATTTTATCGTTGAATTTAATCCTGGAGAGGAACTTACACATTCAAACGGTATGGTTGTTCAGGGAGGATTTGTTACAGGAATGCTTGATTGTTGCATGGCACAATTTTTAATTTACAAAGCTAAAGGCAAGCAAATCCCACTAACCTTAGATATTGATGTTAAATTTTTAAGACCATGTACACCAGGTCCTGTGAAGACAATAGCTAAGATAACAAAGGAAGGGAAATCAATCTGTTTTACTGAAGCTGTTTTGTATCAAAATGATAAATTAGTTGCCACATCAACAGCAACTAATAAGATAGTAGATAGTCCTTTTTAATATATACTTTTCGCTATGGATGACGAAAAGATAGATAAACTTCTTGAATACATCAAGCCTGTAAATTCATTTGCGAATACTGATCATCCGTCACCTCCTGATTATTCCGATTTAGAAAACTGGGCAGCATATCCTGACAAGGATGGGCAGCAGTTCTACCTTCCTGACTCATCATTAAATTTAAATAAAAAGAATAATGATGTTGATGTTTTTTACATTCATCCAACTGGTTTTTTTGAACAAACATGGAATTCTTTTATGGAAAAAGACAGGTCTGCATATGAGAGAACTGAAATGATGCTTGGAAACCAAGCTTCAGCTTTTAATGATAGTTGCAACATATATGCACCAGAATATAGACAGGCAACCTATTATTCATATTTCACTAAAAATTCTGACGGCATGTCTGCGCACGATTTAGCATTTGAAGATATTTTAAATTCATTCAATTACTTTATTGAGAATTTTAATAGCAATAAACCTTTTATTATCATGGGGCACAGTCAGGGAGCACTTCATGCTCATAGACTCATATCTAAATATATTCAAGGAACAAAATTACAAGAAAGAATGATATGTGCCTATGTTATTGGTTATATCATTCCAGATAATCTATATGAAAAACTATTTCCACTGATACCAAAATCACAGTCCTCCACAGATACTAATTGTCTTATTTCCTGGTCAACAGTAGTTGAGGGATTTAAACGACAAAGATTAAAAACTATTTTCTGGACACCTTCAGGATGGACCGTTCAAGACATGGATCAGAAAATATATTCAACCAATCCTTTTACTTGGATGAATGATAGTAATTGGCATGAACCACCAGAATGTCATAGTGCCGTGATAACAAAATCACCCAATTATGATTTTGCAGACAGACTTTCCATAAAACACTCTGGAGCTAAGAAAAGCCTAAGATACAGCAGTGTTCAAGATTTCTCTGTCTCTTTGAATTCTGAAAACGGTTTATTAGAAGCTAAAGGTCCTTTAGTTGATCGTATGAAAAAAATTCGATACTTTACAGGTGATTTGCATAGTTATGATGTCATGCTTTTTTGGGGGAGCCTTAGAAACAATATTAAAGATAGAATAAATGCGTTTTTGTAATTTTTTCTTCGTATCATTATTTTTTATTAATTCATTGTGTGCCTTCGATGAGGGATATGTTTATAACGATGATATAAAAATTGCTTACAGGGATTATGGCCCAAAGAATGCTGAGCCTATTCTTCTAGTGATGGGCCTTGGAGGGCAGCTTATAAATTGGCCTGATCATATTATAGATTTTTTAATAGAGAATAATTATAGGCCAATAGTTTTTGATAACAGAGATACCGGTCTTTCATCTAGAATTAATAATGAGTTATTCAGTGATGAAAATAGAAATAAGACTATTAGTACAACTTTCGTAAGATATTTTCTAAGATTACCTATAAATGCACCATACTCCCTTGATGATATGGCTGAGGATTCTATCTTAATATTGGATAAGTTAAAAATTGATAAAGTGCATTTGTTAGGCATGTCAATGGGTGGAATGATTGCACAGATTGTTGCGGCTAATTATCCAGAGAGGATCAAAACATTAACTTTAATTGCCTCATCGGTTTCAACTCCAGGACCTTTAAATGGCCCAAGAAGAGATGTTAGAAAGCTTTTAATGCAAAGAACCAACAATCCAAACGCTTCTATGGATGAAAGAATCTCAAGAACGAAAGAGATATTTAAATTAATAGGCCTAGAAAACAATGATCTAGAAACAAAAGAATTTTATGAACAGTCGGTTGAATCAATAAATAGAGCAGGCCCTGACGATTCTGGTTTTAGTAGGCAATTAATGGCTATATTGGCCTCAAAAAATAGAATTAAAAAAGTTAAATCAATTAAAACTAAAACATTAATTATTCACGGAGAAGAAGATCCTTTAATCAGAGTTGATAATGCATACAAAGCAAATAAATTAATTGAGAACAGTGATTTATTAATTTTTCCAGAAATGAGACATTTGATTGAAGAGCCTGTCTTTGATCTTTTTAAAAATGAATTATTAGTTCATTTAGAAGAAGCCTGATGCTATCTAATCAGTTTAAATTTCAGTATTCAGTTGGGGCAGTAGCTAATGGAATTAAAACTGATATGTTTACTTTCTTTTTATTATTTTTTTATTCAAGAGTTATTGGACTTGACCCGCTTTTAGCTTCCTTAGCTATTGGTGCAGCTCTCGTTGTTGATTCCATTACAGATCCTATAATGGGAACCATTTCTGATAGAACTAACACTAAATTAGGCAGAAGGCATCCGTATATGCTGGTTTCATTTATACCTGTCTCAATTTTTTATGTTCTTTTATTTACTCCTAAACCTGATTGGGATTTATCTCAAAATCAATTATTTTGGTGGATGTTTGTTTGTGCAAGTTTTACAAGGATTGGCATGACGCTTTTCGAAGTCCCTCACAGAGCATTTGGGGCAGAAATTACCAAAGATTATTTGGAGAGAACAAAGCTATTTTCATGGAGAGAGATGTTTTCATGGGTTGCTGGAATTTGTAATGCATTTCTTGCATATAATATTTTTTTTAGATCTACGGATGAATATCTGTTTGGTCAACTCAATCCAGAGGCATATTTTCCTTTAGCACTCACGGGTGCTATTTTTATGGTCCTATCGTTAATATATTCATCAGTTAGTACTTCAAATAAAATTTTTAGTCTGTCTAGATGGACCGATACAATAAGTTTTAAGCAAGTAATTTATGAATTAAAAATTGCTATTACAAACAAATCTTTTATTCTTTTTTTTCTTGGAAGTTTAACTCTGTCTATATCTTGGGGATTGTTAAATAGCTTAACTTTATTTATTAATACAGATTTTTGGGGACTAAAGGGGAGTCAGATTGGAGTATTCCTTTATATTTATTTTGGTGCAGCTTTTTTAGCTTTTTACATAACACCAAGGTTTGTTGCACTAATAGGAAAAAGAAATTTTGTATTGTTTTGTGTCTTAGGAGTAGCTTTATCAGCTCCAATTGCTTTTATCTCTTATAACCTAGGTTTAACACCAGAAAAAGGTTCAACAGCCTTAGTACTATTTCTCTGCATTCCTCTTGTTTTCATATCAACACTTAGTATTGCAGGAAATATGGCAAGGGATGCTATGGTTGGCGATATAGCTGATGAGGTTGATCTTCTAAGTGGTAAGAGGCAGGAGGGAGCACTTTATTCTGCTGTCTCATTTGTCCAAAAAGTGAATACTGCTATAGGTTCACTAACTGGAGGTCTAACATTATGGGTTCTTAATATAACTGCAGAGACACCAACTTATGATCAGTCTTATTCATTATTTTTTGTTCAAGGTGTAGTTGGTCCTATATTACTTATAATCCCAATACTCTTTTTTTATTTTTACTCTCTAGATAAAAAAAGACATTCAGAGATACTAAGACAACTTAAGGATAGGCCTTAGGTATTAAACAAGAATTTCAATTGTCTTTGTAACTCTTTTCCAAAGCGTTATATCAGCAGCTGAGGGCTTAGATGAAATGTTATTAATAAAATGAATTAATAAATCTTCAAATGAATTTAAATTATTATTTATTTTATTAAACTTGTTTGTAAGCATTTCCATTTGAATAGACTGTCGTAACTGATTATCTCTTTTAAGTGAATCAAGGTTTGCAAGTGCTTCTAATTTTACACATGAATATGTCAATGCTTCTGTGTTTGATTTGCTTAATGGTTTTTCATTTAGTTTGTTCTTAATTGAAGAGGGTACATCACTTTCTTCAAGCTTATTATTTAGGAAGGTATCAAGAAGTTTAACGTATGTATCAATTTTAAGCTTTTTCTTTTCTATTTCTAGCTCTCTTTTTTTGACATTAATTTCCTTTTGAATCAATTTGTATTCATCTGTTTTGGTAATATTTTTTAGTTCGATAAGGTCTTTTGAAATATCAGCAATTGAAATTTCATTATTTCTAAATTGTGACAGTAGTTCTTTAGATTTAATAATTTCTTCCTCAAGAATTTCTTTTTTAGCGTTAAAAAATCTATCTGCTGATTTATTAAATTTATCCCAAAGTTTATTGTCTGTTTTTCTGCCAGCCGATCCAGCTTTTTTCCACTCATTCTTTAAGTCATTAAATTTCTTAATGCATATATTATTGTCTTCATCTGATATAGCATTTACTTTTTCTATCAAAGCTTCTTTATTTTTAATGACTATTTGTTCTTGTTTTTTAATTACATCACTTATCGGTTTTTTTGCTTCAAAATAAGCATTCCTTAGTTTATTGAGATCTTTATCTAAAACTGGTGCATATTTTTGCCACTCATCAAAAGATTGTCTTAAAAATTGAATTAGGAATTTTGGTTGAGGCCAGTTTGATGAATTGTCTTGAACATATTTATTAATATTATTAACAATTTCCATTCTTTGAGCCGCATTATTTATTTTTATTTGTTTTAACTCATCAAAATACTCACTGCATGGCTCCCATGCTTTATTTGTTAGATCATTAAATTTACTCCATTGTTCTTTCGATGCAGGCCTACTTGATAAATCAAGTAGTTGCCACTTAGTTTGAATATCATGAATTAAGTGTGCTTGTTTCTTTGGGCTTTCGAGAGGACTTTCAATAATTGTAGATATTTCTTTTATTAATTCTTCTCTTTTTGGGTTAGTTGCAAAAGATGACACGTCATCAAAGTATCTCGACTGACCAATTGCAAAATTGAGTTTATGTCTAAGTTTGTTAGGAACTTTATCTAATTCTTTTGATTTTGAAATAACCTCCCTAACTTTCTTTTGAGCTATTTTAATTGAGCCTTTTAAAAAAAGAGCTTCCACCTCATCTAACTGTTTAAATAAATCTTGACTTGTTTTCACATTAATCTCTTTTGAAGTTTATAATTATAACAAATGAAAAAACGAATTCTAACAGGTATTACTACAACTGGTACTCCCCATATAGGAAATTATTTAGGTGCAATTAAACCAGCTTTGAAGTATGCGCAAAACTATGAGGAATCATTTTATTTTTTAGCAGACTATCATGCAATAATTAAAAATTTTGACAGTAAAGAGGTATCTGATTCTGTTAAAAATGTTGCTCTAGCCTGGCTATCATCTGGTCTCGACACAGATAAATCCTTTTTTTACCGTCAGTCTGACGTGCCTGAAATATTAGAGCTTTCTTGGATTCTAAATTGTGTAACTGCTAAAGGGCTTATGAATAGATCTCACGCATATAAAGCTGCAACTGAGGCTAACTCTGGCGATGAAGATAAAGGTGTAACCATGGGTCTTTTTTCTTATCCGGTATTAATGGCTGCTGATATATTGATGTTTAATGCTACTCATGTTCCAGTTGGCGCAGACCAAATTCAGCATCTAGAAATGACTAGAGATATTGCAGCTAGATTTAACCACATATACAAGAAAACATTTGAACTTCCTGAAGCTATTATTCAATCGAAGAAAGATACCGTTCCTGGAGTGGATGGTCAAAAAATGTCTAAATCCTATGGAAATATCATTCCTTTGCTATCTTCCGAAAAACAACTAAAAAAATCTATAGCAAAGATTGTAACCAACTCACTTGAGCCTGGAGAGCCGAAAGACCCTAGAAATTGTAATGTATTTAAATTGTATAAATACTTTGCATCTGATGAATCAATCAATGAATTTGAAAATGACTACAAAGAAGGTATTGGTTGGGGTGAAGCTAAAAATAAACTCTTTAATATTATCAACAATGAATTACTACCTATAAGAGAAAAATTTATCTCATTAGAGAGCGATAAAAATTTATTGAATGATTTGCTCAATGAAGGTTCAAAAAAAGTACGACCAATTGCGCAGGAAATGATTTCTTCTGTAAGAGATTCTATAGGAATAAAAAATATTTCTTAATGAACAAATCAGGTTCAAAATGGCTTAAATTTGGCCTATTTACAGTTGGATTAGGACAATCTTTTGTATTTGTCATTGTTCCACCCCTTGCAAGAGAGTTAGGTCTATCAGAAGTTCAAGCTTCCTCTGTTTTTGCTTTATCAGCTATAGGCTGGGCTTTGACAAGTGCTGCATGGGGAAGGGCAAGTGATAAATATGGAAGAAGAAATATTGCAATCTTGGGACTAGTTGGCTATTCAGCATCATTAATAGCAATGATAACGCCATTATTTTTAGTTGAAAAAAATATTCTGGACCTGGTTTTCCTTTTTCCACTGTTAGTATTTGGTCGAATGTTGAACGGCATATTAGGGTCTGCAACAAGGCCCGCTTCATTTGCGTATGTTGCTGATAACTCTTCAAAAGATAAAAGAACTGTTATGTTTGCTCGTCTTGAATCAAGTTTTTTGATAGGAACGGTAGCAGGTCCTTTAATTGGTGGTTTTTTGGTTCTAATATCGAAAGAAACTCCATTTTATATGTTCAGTTTTTTAGGTTTAGTTGCATCACTAGGAATTTATAAAAATATTGAGAACAAACCCTCAGCGGTGCTGAGCAATCCTAAAAATTCACCTAAAGTCTCTTGGAGATCGAAAACTGTTTGGCCTTTTTTATTTATAGCTTCTGTATCTAGTTTATGTCTAGCATCATTAATTCAAACAATTGGATTTTATTTGTTTGATACATTTCCTAATATAGATGATTTACCTGTAGTTATAAGTATGACCTTTGCTTTATTATCAATTTCTACAATAGTTAGTCAGTATCTTTTCACTGATGCATTTCCATTAACTAACTACAAGTTACTGATATACGGCATTTTATTAATATGTTTTTCATATATAGTTATGGCTTTTTATCCAAAAATATCGGTTTATTATTTAGCAATAATAGTAAATGGACTGGGCGGTGGTTTATTACGTCCTGCCATATCGTCGTCTTTATCATTAGCGCAATCACCTGAGCATCAAGGCTCTGTTGCTGGTTATTTGGGCTCTGTGTATCCAATAGGGCATATTCTTACACCCATTCTAGCTATGCCAATTTATGCATATAATCCTGCGTATTTATATTATTTTTCCTCATTTCTATGTTTTATATGCTTTTTATTTATAATAACTCAGTCAGTTTTTAGTCAAAATAACTCAAAATGAAAAAAACATTATTAATAATAAATCTTGGAACCCCCGACAGCCCATCTTATTGGAATGTTTTTAAGTATTTAAGGGAATTTTTATCTGATGAAAAGGTTTTAGATATAAACCCAATTTTAAGGTTTTTATTAGTTAATTTAATTATATGTCCTTTCAGATCATTTAGTTCTTCAAAAACTTATAAAGAAATATGGCATCCCGAACACGGATCACCTTTGCTACACAATACCAAAGAGTTAACCAAAGTTTTATCAAACAAACTGCCTAATATTGATGTGAAATTTGCTATGCGCTATCAATCACCATCAATTAGTAGTGTTTTGGACGAGATTTTACTTAATAATCCCGATGAGTTGATAGTTTTACCTCTATTTCCTCATTATGCTGCAGCAACTACAGGTTCGGTTTATAAAGAAGTATCCAGGTGCTTAAGCAATAAATGGGTGGTACCAAAAGTGACATTTATTAATCAATTTTATGATAATCCATTATTTATAGATGCTTGGGTCGATAAGGCCAAAGGTTTTGATCTAAATTACTATGATAAGGTTATTTTTAGTTACCACGGCGTCCCAAACAGTCATGTAGATAAGGTTTACACTGATAGTCTTTGTTCTGATAATGATTGTGAGCATGGGATTACTAAAAAAAATAAATTTTGTTACAAAGCTACAGTCTATGAAACAACTAAGCTAATTGCTAAAAAGTTAGATCTTGATGAATCAAAATATGAGGTAACTTTCCAATCTAGATTAACAAAGAATTGGCTTGAACCTTTTTCTGATAAAGTATTAGAAGAGTTACCCTTAAAAAATCATAAAAAAGTTTTAGTATTTTCACCAGCATTTACTGCTGACTGCCTGGAAACAATTTTTGAAATAGGCGATGAGTATCAAGAATTATTTATTGAAGCTGGTGGAGAGACTCTTGATTATGTTCCTTCTCTTAACTATTCTGATATGTGGGCGGAGTCTCTAATAGATATAGCTAATCTCAAATAAAATGCTTAAGTTTGGAGTATTTAAAAGCTATGATAAGGTCGGATGATGAATAACATGCTAACAAACATTCTGGAGTATTTATGGAAACTAATATAAATGATATGCAGAGAGTGCTTGATGCACAGAAAAAACATTTTATTAATGAAGGTCCTCCAACTATAGACTTACGTATTGATAGATTAAATCGATTAAAAAATTTAATTATGGAGAACAGATACGACTTTGTTGACGCGTTAAATGAAGATTATGGCAACAGATCTAAAAACACATCAATTTTAACAGATGCCTACAGTATTATTCCTGAAATTAATAATGCAATTAAAAATATTAGAAAATGGACTAAGATTGAAAAACGGTCATCAAATTTTCCGTTTGGTTTGTTTGGTGCGAAATCTTATGTGCTTCATGAACCTCTTGGCACGATAGGGATGATATCTCCTTGGAATTTTCCGGTCAATATATCCTTTGGTCCTTTGGCTGCAATTTTTGCTGCAGGCAATCAAGTAATGCATAAGCCAAGTGAATTAACACCCATTACTGCAGCTCTTATTAAAGATTTATGTGACAAGGCATATGATGAAAACGAGTTTGCTACTTTTCTAGGCGGTCCTGAGATTGGTGAAGCTTTTACAAGGTTGCATTTTGATCATCTTCTTTATACTGGATCCGGCAATATAGGCAAACATGTCATGCAGTCTGCATCACAAAATCTCGTACCTGTTACTCTTGAATTAGGAGGTAAATCTCCAGTTGTAATTGGTAACTCAGCTGATATGAAAATTTCAGCCAAGAGAATAATGTTTGGTAAGACTCTAAATGCAGGGCAGATATGCCTTGCTCCTGATTACGTTATCGTTCATAAAGAGAAAAAAGATGAATTTGTAAGTGAGGTAGAAAATGCAATTCATGAGTACTACCCAACTATAAAAGATAACGATGATTACACTTCTATCATTAATCAAAGACATTTTGATAGGATAAATTCATTGCTAGAAGATGCAAAGGAAAAGGGCGCTGACATAAATGAGATTAATCCTGCTAATGAGGATTTTTCGCAACAACAATTCTATAAAATACCTCCAACTATTGTTACCAATACTTCAGATGATATGAAAATTATGCAAGAAGAAATATTTGGCCCGGTTTTACCGGTTCTTGAATATGATAACTTGGATGATGCGCTTTCAACTATTAATTCTAAAGATAGACCACTTGGCTTGTACTATTTTGGCAATGATAAAAATGAAGAAGAAAAAATAATGTCTAATACATCTTCCGGTGGTGTCACAATTAATAATGTCGTTGGTCATATCCAACAGAAGGATTTGCCTTTTGGTGGTGTTGGGCCATCAGGCATGGGAAGGTATCAGTCATTTGATGGATTTAAAAACTTTTCTAATCCAAGGGCTTTTTATAAAGATGTTGGTTTTAAATTTGATAAATTATTTGAGGGCATAAGACCCCCTTATACAAAAAGTATAGAAAATTTAATAAAAGGATTATTTAAATAATAGTCTTGTGTTCAAACTACCCCTTAAATTAGCTTTTAAGTACTTCAAGTCCAATAAGGGAGGTATATTTTCTTTTACCTCATTTCTTGCTATTACAGGACTTTCTATCGGTATTGCAAGTTTAATCATTGTAATGTCAGTAATGAATGGTTTTGAGAAAGAACTTCAAAATAGAATACTTGGAGTTATTCCGCATGCAGTTATTTTTTCAGATGAGCCGATCAAGGATTATGAATCATTAATCACGGAAATAAAGGAAAATAATAATGTTATAGAAGCCGTTCCTTACATCTCTTTTCAAGCTTTGATTACTAATAAAAATGTAAGCAAAGGCATTTCTGTAAATGGGATAGACATAAAAAATGAAAAAAATATCTCAATACTGCCTGATTATATGATTTACGGATCTATTGAGGACTTGAATAAAGATAACTCTATCATTATTGGTTCATGGTTAGCATCCTATCTTGGAGTTTTTGTCGGAGATAAGATTAACATCACAACATCTGATATTAAGTCATCTATTATTGGGTCATATCCTAAATCTGTTTCCTTAGAAGTTGTGGGTATATTCGAATTAAGAGCTGAAATTGATCAATCTCTAACACTCATTTCACATAATTTAGCTCAAAAATTTAAATCATTAAAAAATGAAACTCTTTCAATAAGAATTAAAACTTCTGATTTATTTTCGGCCGATAGAATTGCTTTTGACTCAATACCAAATGATACGGGCTTTATGTATTCATCTTGGAAAGAAACACATGGAACTTTATTTGAAGCAATACAATTTGAAAAGCTGTTAATAGGTTTAATGTTATTTTTAATTGTTGCAGTTGCCTCAATACTTGTTCTTTCAACCATAGTAATGACTGTAAAATCAAAAGAAAGAGAGGTTGGTATTTTAAAAACAATAGGAGCAAATAATAGTCAACTTGTTATGATTTTTTTCTTTCAGGGATTAATGGTAAGCATGATAGGTTTAATATTTGGTTTAATTTTTGGATTATTGGTAACGTTTAATTTAAATAATTTTATTTCTTTTTTAGAATCTGCACTGCAGAGAAATTTGCTAGAAGCATATTTTATAAACTACTTTCCATACTTTATTGATTATTCACAAATATTGTTGATATGTTCTCTTTCTTTTATTTTTAGTGTTATCTCATCTCTTCTACCAGCCTTGAGGGTTATAAAATTAAATCCAATTGAGATTCTTAGACATGAATAAAATTGAATGCGTCGATTTAAATAAATCTTTTTTTGTTAATAACAGTGAAATAAAGGTTTTGAACAATATAAACCTAACTATTCAGAAAGGACAATTAGTTGCAATTTGTGGTCAATCAGGTGCTGGAAAATCTACATTGTTACAAATATTGGCATCACTTGACACTCCATCATCAGGCTTGATTATGTATGATGAAAACCGTATGGATTCTATGAAAAATTCTAACTTAAGCTCTATTAGGCTTAATAACTTTGGTTTTGTTTATCAGTTTCATCACCTATTAGAAGATTTAACGGTTATTGAAAACATTTCTATACCACTTGAGATATCTAATAAATCAGTAAAGAAAGATGAAATCATTAAAATTATTGATGAAGTAGGTCTCGTTCACCGAATTAATCATCATCCATGGAAGTTATCTGGTGGCGAAAAGCAGAGAGTTGCTATTGCTCGTGCATTAATTAATGAACCTGACTTTATATTTTTAGATGAACCTACTGGTAATCTAGATGAAGAGAATGCTGAAATCATTCAAAACTTACTGTTAGGTATTTCTCGAAAACATGACATAGCTTTAATTACAGCCTCGCATGATAGTAACTTTATTAGAAACTTTGATAAAATCTATAAAATTCATAACATGAATTTATCAGAGGTATAAATGACAGAGTTTATAATTGCAGGAGGGCCTTTCATGTGGCCTCTGCTTGCTTGCAGCGTCTTAATAATCACTATTGCAGTTGAGCGTTTATGGTTTCTTCAGATAAGGCTTGTCTCACCAAATGGACTTACTAACCAGTTAGTTAATTTATTCAATAAAAACTTAATAAATAATAAACAAGCTGAAGAAATAGCTGAACTCTCCTCATTAGGATTTCTTCTTGTATCTTGTATTAAATATAAAGATCTTCCTAGAGAAAATTTAGAATCAAAAATAGAAGAAAAAGCTATTGAAGTTAAATATTCCCTGGAAAGAAATTTAAATATGCTTGGTACCATAGCGACTATAAGTCCGTTATTAGGATTATTGGGAACTGTTATAGGTATGATTGCTGCTTTTACAGGGCTAAGCGAAGCAACAGGTGCAAATCCTGATGCATTAGCTGCTGGCATATCACAAGCATTAATCACTACCGCATTTGGTTTATTTATAGCAGTACCAGGTTTAGTTATTCATAAATACTTTGAGCAAAAGGTATCTTTTTTATTAATATCTCTTCAAGTTGAAGTTTCTAGATTTATAGATGTTATAAATAAATGAAATTTATTAATAAAGAAAAGCCTTCTTTTTCTATAGAAATAACTCCCTTAATAGATATAGTTTTTTTGCTTGTAATTTTCTTTGTTGTTACATCTAAAGTTGGAGATTCACAATTTTTATCGTTAGATTTACCAAAAACTGAATCTTTTGAATATAACATTCTTGAAATAAATAATGAGATATCAATAACTTCAGCTGGTAATGTGTCTATAAATGGAGATATATATAGCGTTAATGATCTTAATAAAATTGAGCAAGCTATTTTCAATTTAGACAATAATAAAGGCTCAATAGTTTTAAGCGCAGAGGCTGCCTCCCTTCATATATGGATAGTGGGTATAATGGATATCTTAAATAAAAATGGGTTTAATGAAGTTCAGATAAGAACTATTGAAAAATGAAAAAAGGCAGTCTAAGACGTATTCTAGGTTACACCTATAGATATAGATGGTCTTTTCTAATAAGCGTTATAGGGTTTATTAGTTTTGCTGCTGCAGATATTGCTGCTGTTGAGTGGATTAGAAGAATTATCAGCTATATTGATTCTAATGACGATAGCTTAAATTCTATCTTGGCAATGTCTTTAATATTTATTGCTGTAGGAAGAGGATTAGGCTTCTTTGTTGGTAACTATTTTATGTCTAGAGTTGGTTTTGGAATAGTTCATGACTTAAGAGCAGAATTGTTTCAAAAACTACATGATTTACCAAAATCTTATTTTGATGCAAATCAGTCAGGTCAATTAATTAACAGGATCACATTTACGACAACTCAAGTCTCAGGCGCAGCATCAAATGCAGTTAAAACTTTTGTAAGAGAGGGTTTTTTATTAGTTGGGCTTTTTGCTTATCTAATGTTTTTAAATTACAAATTGACCTTATTATTGATTATTACAGCACCGCTGATAGCATTAATAGTTTATGTGGCTGGTAAAAGATTAAAGAAACTTGCAACAAAAATACAAACAGCTATGGGTGATGTAACGCATATTGCATCTGAGGCTGTTGATGGCCATGTTGAGATTAAAAGTTTTAATGCTGAAGAATATGAAAATAGTAGATTTTTGATAGCTAATGCTTCAAACAAAAATCAAAACTTAAAACTTGAAGCGACCGGAAACTTGGCAACACCTATTATTCAAATTTTAGTATCGGTTTCACTCTCACTTGTTGCTTATTTTGCCTTGGGCTCTCAACTAGGTATCAGTCTTGATGCAGAAACATTTGTAGCTTTTTTTACAGCCGCAGGTCTAATGGCAAAACCAATTCGTCAACTATCCAATATTAATATTATTGTACAAAAGGGTTTAGCAGCAGCTAATGAGATTTTTGATCAACTAGATCAAGAAAATGAGGATAATTCAGGAAATTTAGAAACCAAAATTTTAGGAAATATTGAATTTAAAAATGTTTCTTTTTCATATGATACTGGTGGATTAATTATCAATGATATCTCTTTTAGAATTGATAAAAATGAAACAGTTGCTATTGTTGGTAAGTCTGGCTCAGGTAAATCAACGATAGTAAATTTAATCCCACGTTTTTATAATCATTCTTCTGGAGATGTTCTTATCGACGGAGTATCTGTTAATGATTATTCTTTGCAGCACTTAAGATCTTCCATTTCTATTGTTAATCAATCCCCAACTCTATTTAATGACACAATTGCTAAAAATATTGCCTATGGTGATGACACGATAGATACTCAAAAACTTATTGAATCTGCAAGACAGGCTGGATGTATTGATTTTATAGAGAGACTGCCTGAAGGTTTTGAGTCTGAAATTGGTGATGATGGAGTTCTACTATCTGGTGGACAACGTCAAAGATTAGCAATTGCCAGAGCATTTTACAAAGATTCTCCAATCATTATTTTAGATGAGGCTACATCATCGCTTGATACTGAATCAGAATTAATTGTTCAAGAAGCCTTAGAAAAACTTATTACCAATAGAACCACCATTGTTATAGCCCATCGATTATCAACTATTGAAAATGCTTCAAAGATAATTGTTTTGGATAATGGTACTATCTCAGAAACCGGAACCCACAAGGAGCTTCTCAGCGGCGAGGGCATATACCAATCACTATATAAAAATAAATTTGAAGATTCTCCTGAAGATAAGAAGAAGCCATCTGAAAACAAACAATTATATATTCCAGAATACGAAGACGAAGACAATGCTAGTTTTGTAGTAGATAGTTGGTATAAAAAAAGTCTATGGCTATATCTCTTAGCACCTTTTTCACTTCTATTTTCCTATCTAACCAATCGAAGAAGAAGAAAATTTATTAAAAACAAATCTCTTTCATATAAGCCTGATGTGCCAGTTATTGTTGTTGGTAACTTAACAATAGGTGGTACTGGAAAAACCCCATTAGTTGCCTACATTGCCCAAGAATTAACTAAGTTAGGTTACAAACCAGGTCTTGTGAGCAGAGGATATGGTGGTAAGTTCAGAGAAACTCTTCAGGTTACAAATGAGACGCCTGTTAAGAAAACTGGTGATGAGGCACAAATCTTAGCTAAACTAAATTTACCTTTTTACATTGATAAAAATAGAGTTCGTGCGGTAAAAAGACTTATTGAAAATCATGATTGTGATGTTCTTATTTCTGATGATGGCCTACAGCACTACAACATGGGAAGAGATATAGAGATTGTTTTAATAGATGGAAAAAGAAGATTCGGTAACAATCTTACTTTTCCTGCCGGGCCACTTAGAGAATCAACTACAAGGCTTAAAGACGTAGATTTTATTGTTAATAATAGCGGCCCTACAAAAGATGATGAGTATTTGATGAACATAAGTCCATCAAAGTTTGTTCATTTAAAAACAGGTAAGTCATATTCAGTTAAAGATTGGCCCATGCACAAACAAGTTCATGCTGTTGCTGGATTAGGTAATCCTGGAAGGTTCTTTGATTTATTAGCTAGATTGGGTTTTGATATTTCTAGAAATTCATTTCCAGATCATCATAATTTTGATGAGGAGGATTTAATATTTCTTGATCACTTACCAATAATTATGACTGAAAAGGATGCGTCAAAATGTCGAAGTTTTAATAATAATAAAATTTGGTATTTAACAATTGAGGCTGATGTATCTGATAAATTTATAATTGAGCTTGATTCAAAGCTAAAGTCTTTAAAATAAATATGGAAAATAGGACAATCATCCTTATACCATCAAGAATAGGCTCTACCAGACTACCAAAAAAACCTCTCATAAATATTTCTGGTATGTCACTAATTCAAAGAGTTTTTACAAACGTAGATAAATTGAAATTAGCTACTTATATTGCTACAGACTCAAATGAAATATATGAGCACGTTTTAAAATTTACTAAAAACGTTGTTATGACAGATTCAAAACATATTTCTGGTACTGATAGAGTTTTTGAAGCCGCAACAAAATTAAATACCAGAGATGACGATTTAGTTATAAACCTTCAAGGTGATGAGCCTTTTATGCCTCAGGATTTACTGTCTAAACTAATAAATGATTTCAATAAAAAAGAATGCGATGTAATTTCTGCAGCTCACCCAATTTTTAACAAAGAAGATGTTACAAATAAAAATTGTGTCAAAGTTACCATTAACAGTAGCGGGTATGCTGAAACATTTGAGAGAGATCTAAGTAAAAAACTTGATAATACTGTAATGAGGCATATTGGAATATATGGCTATAAGTATAAAACATTATCTAAAATAATTAGTCTAGAGCCAACACAAAATGAATTAGAGCATAAACTTGAGCAATTGAGATTCTTAGATAACAATCTTTCAATATATATGTGTCAATATCAGGGAGAAGTCCCTCCAGGAATTGATACAGAGGAAGATATCGCAACAGCTGAAGAATATTTAAAAATATAATGATTGTTGAACAAAATTCATTAGTAAATAACTCGCTTGGTATAAGCTCAAGATGTAAATATCTATTAACACTTGAAGATGAAAAAGATTTCGGTGAGCTTAAAGATTTTCTAATTAGTAATAAGGAAAAGTTTTATATTGTTGGTGAAGGCACAAACTTAGTATTACCTAATTATTATAACGGCATTATTATACGAGCTAAATTTAAAAACTTAACTGAAGATAGTGCAAACAATATATTGAAGGTTGGTGCTGCTTATAATTGGACTGATTTAGTGAATTATTGCATATCAAATAATATAAATGGATTTGAGAATTTAATTGATATTCCTGGAAGTGTTGGAGCATCTCCAATACAAAACATTGGAGCTTATGGAGTCGAGGTGGCATCTTTAATAGAAAGTATTGATTGCTACTGTTTAACTGAATTCAAGAAAATTAAGCTAACAAACTTAGAATGTAATTTTGCTTACAGAAACTCTTCGCTAAAGAACGCAAATCGTCTTATTTACAACATAAATTTTATTACTAATAAAAAGACTAATTTAGTAATTAATTATCAATCGATTAGAGATTTTATATCAGACAATAATATCAATGTTAAATCAATAGCAGGGGTGGCAAGTGTTATTTCTCAAATTAGATCAAAGGCATTACCCAATCCAAGTATTATTAATAATGTTGGTAGTTTTTTTAAAAATCCTATTGTTGAAAAAAGTTCAATTAATTTTATCAACCATTCAAAAGAAGAATTAATAATTTGGGATTATGATGAGGTTAAAGTTAAAGTTGGTGCAGCAAGATTAATAGAACTAATAAAAAATAAAATTTCCAAACATAAAAATGTATCACTATTTGAAAATCATTCATTGGTACTGGTTACAAATGGACAAGCATCGCAAAAAGATGTAATAAATTACGCAGCTGAAATTCAAGATCTTGTTTATAAGACTTTCAATATCAAGTTGGAAATTGAACCAAATATTATTTTTTAATATGTTTATTTGGTCATCTATTGCACATTTAATAGCTTTAACTAGTCCAGGACCTGATACAGCTGTAACTATCAGGCAGGCGTCCTTGTATGGAAGAAATGCAGGAATTTTTACAGCTCTAGGTATTGGAGTTGGAATATATATTCATTGTTTTCTAGCAATAAATGGTATTTCTTTATTAATTTTAGAAAATGATTTTTATAAATTTTTCATAAGCATTATTGGAAGTTCTTATATATTTTATTTGGGTATTTCAATGCTTAGATCAGACTCTGGAATAGAAAATGATAAGAAAAATATACAAAATTATTCATTGATCTATGGAAGCTTTTTCTCTGGCTTAATTACAAATATCTTTAATATTAAAGCTTTTATATTTTTTGTTTCGCTGTTCAGCATTCTGATAGACACGATTCAAGGTATGTTTTATTTTCTTTATCCGATTTATTTTTCAATTACTTCATCATTATGGTTTGTATTAGTAACTTTTCTGCTTACATCGTCAAATACAATAAATATCCATAAATATAAATCAATGAATTATTTTTTATCAGCAGTCTTATGTTTAATTGGTTTATTTATTTTTATAAAATCTATCTATGAGTATTTCTAAAATTGCTAATAACATTAAATCTATAGATAAAAGTTTTCCTCCTGTTCATAAATGGAATCCTGATCTTTGTGAAGGCCAAGAATTCTTTATAAACAGAAATGGGGATTGGTTCTATAACGATTCACCAATAAAAAATTTTAAATTAACTAAACTTTTTTCTTCAGTTTTAAGAAGAGACAATGATTTGTATTATCTAGTAACCCCGGATGAAAAAGTTCCAGTAAAAACTGCCATCGCACCATATGTGATTACCGATTTTAACTTTAATAATAATTTTTTAGAATTAGATACTAATTTTGAATACTCTTTTAGAATTGATAAATTAAATTCGATAAAATTAATTGAATTTGAAAATACAACAATACCTCTAGTTCATGTAAGAGATAACATAGAGGGATTTTTCAATAGGTCTACTTATTATAATTTAATTAATTTTGCCTTAGAAAAAAATAACATAATTGATAATGTTCTCTATGTTAAAAGTGGTAATAATGATTATCCAGTAGGTAAAATTGCATAAAAAACTTGAGCTAGAAAAGAAAATCTGTCCAGTATGCAATAAACCATTTTCTTGGCGAAAAAAATGGGAAAAAGACTGGAATAATGTTAAGTACTGCAGTGAAAGATGTAGAAACTCTAAGAACTTAAAGTCTCAAC
>CBFHIO010000012.1:0-22119 GCA_965656035.1 Gammaproteobacteria bacterium
CCAAAGATATGAAGATATCAATCTCTAAGAATTTTACGGATTATGTATTTGAGAAAGGTTATATTGGTATTAATGGTTGCAGCTTAACTGTAGGGAAGGTTTTTAAAAATCAATTTAATATTCATCTTATTCCTGAAACTCTTAACATTACAAATTTAGATAAGCTTAAAGAAAAAGATTTGGTTAATATTGAAATTGATCAA
Source organism: Gammaproteobacteria bacterium (assembly GCA_965656035.1). Lineage (GTDB taxonomy): Bacteria > Pseudomonadota > Gammaproteobacteria > Magnimaribacterales > D2472 > SCGC-AAA076-P13. Next base: position 204 of record CBFHIO010000012.1, read on the forward strand.
ACAACTATAGCGATTGTTGATACGGTTAAGAAAGCTCTATCTGCTCAAAAATCTTGATAGGACAGCCATTCGAATGGCAACACCATTTGCAATCTGATTCCTAATTACCGATTGCTCAGACTGATAGACGCTCTCTGAAATTTCCACATAATTTACAGGTCCTGGATGCATAACAATTGCATCACCTTTAGCCTGGTCTAACTTCTCAGATGTAAGCTGATAGGCTTCTTTATATTCATCTAAGTCTAATTCTAGAGTTTCTTCAAACCTCTCGTATTGAATTCTTAAAGTCATAACTACATCAGCATCATGAAGTGCGGTATCTAAATCTGGTTCATATCTTCCTAGTGCAGGGCTAGCATATTTTGTTGACATGCTCGGATGGCCGCAAAAGGTTAAAGAGTTAAAAGAAAAGTTTGAAGCCCCCTCAACAAAAGATGATGTCACTCTAGAATGATCAAGGTCACCAACAATAACTATATTAAGATCATCTAGTGAGCCTTTTTTCTCAATTATTGTCATTAAGTCAATAAGGGCCTGGGTAGGATGGGAAATTGAGCCCTCGCCTCCATTGATAAAGACCATCTCAGGTAGATATTCTGCTAATTCTCTTATAACAGACTCAGGATGTCTTAAAACACATAAATCTACACCCATTAAACTTAATGCGTCTACGGTCTCATATATAGACTCACCCTTTTCAACAGATGAATTTGAGACATCAAAACCTAAAACAGAGCAACCGAGATTCTTGGCTGCAATTTCAAAAGAGGATTTTGTTCTTGTGCTTGGTTCACAAAAAACATTTGCAACAGTTTTATCTGGAAATAAATTTTCTTTACGAAAAGTCCCATCGTCTTGTTTGAAATTTTTTGCGAATTCTATGAGATCTAAAATTTCTTTTTTAGATAAGTCGCTTATTGAAAGGAGATTATTATTCATGCTTAGTTAAAACTGCATCCATTTCTACATTAACTCCAAGTGGCAAAGCGGAAACTTCTACAGTAGCACGTGCAGGATATGGTTCTGTAAAATACTTTTGCATGGTTTCATTTACGGCTGCAAAGTCATTCATATCAGTAATATAGATTGTTAGTTTTACAATATCAGAAAGAGAGCCATTCGCCTCCTCACATATTGCGGTAAGATTTTTTATAACCTGTTCTGCCTGGTCTTGAATTGAAGCATTCATCAAATCTCCACTTTCTGGATTAATTGGAATTTGACCCGACACAAATGTAAATCCCCCAGCTGAAACAGCTTGTGAGTATGGTCCTATAGCTTTTGGAGCTTTGTCAGTAAATATGGTTTTTTTTGTCATAATTTTATCTTGATAATTTTTTAGCATTGTACCTAAAATAAAATTTTAAGGTTTATCATTTTTCGTTTATTATCCTTGTACAACTTGTGGTTATCTTTTTTGATCTAATCTTCAACATTACATCATTTAATTCATCTAAACCCTCAACATCTACCTCGATCTCAAATGAAGCAAATGTACTATCAATATTTCTTGTATTAACTTGTTCAATGTTAATACCAGCTTTGGTGAAGACTGATAATAAATCAGCTAAGACACCCATTTCATCAATAGTAACAACATTTATTTTTGCTGTGTAAACATGACTTTTAGTATTAACGGCCCATTTTCCAGGTATATATCTTGGATCTTTAGAAATAAAAGGTGCAACTTGTTTACACCGTTTATGGTGAATCACAATACCTCTATCCGTATCTGAATGAGCAATTACAGGATCTCTATAGACAGGATGACAACATTTTGCAAAAACAACTGAGACCCCCTCAATATGATTATCATGAATAAAAACAGATTTTATCTTCTTAGAATCAGAGTCCTTTCTAATTTTAAGTCCTGAATAAAATCTTTCAGCAACAATATTACCTGTTCTTTTGCCAGACCCTAACTCGGTAAGAAGTTTATTAAGAGATGTAACACCTAAAGAGCCTAGAACTCGTTGTAAAGTGCTTCCCCTATAATCTTTTAATGATTTGCCTGATCTCTGTAACTCAGATTCAAGCAAAAATTTTCCAGCCTTTCTTGCTGCTGAACTTTTTTGAGACCTTAAACGAGCTCTAATACCGCTTCTAGCTTTACCAGTAACAACAAAATTTAACCAAGATGGATCTGCCTCAACCTCCTTTGAGGAAGTAATTATTTCAACAGTTTGGCCACTCTCTAAAACAACGTTTAACGGAGCCTCTCTTCTATTAACTTTGCATCCAATGATAGAATCTCCAAGACCGGTATGAACTTCATAAGCAAAATCTATTGGCGTTGCTCCTGCTTTCAGAGCATAAATATGTCCTTTGGGTGAAAATAAATAAACCTCTTCTGAATCAAGATCTTTCTTTAAAGAATTAGCAAATTCTGTAGGATCTGATGAAGATTTTTTAAGATCAATAAGACCGTTCAGCCACCTAGTGGCTCTTAACTCAGTCCCTGCTCCTGATTTATTATCTGTTTTATAACCCCAATGAGCAGCAATACCCATATTTGCAGTTGTCCACATACTTCTTGTTTGAATTTGAACTTCAATTGGGAAAGCATCAAGCGCAAGAAGACTGGTATGCAATGCCTGATAACCATTTGATTTTGGAATAGCAATATAATCTTTGAACCTATTTTCAATGGGTGAAAAATAATTATGAATTACTCCCAAAGACCTGTAACAGTGATCTACAGAATCGACTAAGATTCTAAATCCATAGACATCTAGGACTTCAGAAAACGGTTTATGTTTTGATTTTACTTTATTATAAATACTGTATAGATTTTTTTCTCTGCCTTTCACCGCTGCATCTGCAATTCCATTAGACACTAGCTTATTTTTAAGCTCTTTTCTTATTTGTTGAACTATTCTTTTTCTGCCGCCGCTAGAGGTTTTAATAGCTCTTTTTAGCAATTCTGCTCTCATTGGATGAATGCATTTAAAGGCTCTATCCTCCAATTCAGCTCTTATATCCTGCATACCAATCCTTAAAGCTAGCGGTCCATATAAATCTAGTGTCTCTTTGGATTTCTGAATTTGCTTCTTTCGAGGCATAAATTCAATAGTTCTCATATTATGCAGTCGGTCACATAATTTAACTAAAATTACCCTTACGTCATTGGCCATAGCTAAGGCCATTTTTTGTAGATTATTAGCATTTTTGTCTGCTACGTTTTGCAGATCTAGTTTCCCTAGCTTACTTACTCCGTCAACTATATGAGCAACATCATCGCCAAATATTTTAGCTAGGTTACTTTTCTGAATATTGCAGTCTTCTAAAACATCGTGCATCAATGCAGCACAGATAGTATCTGTGTCCATTTTTAGTTCTAATAGTATTTCGGTTACTGCAACTGGATGTGTGATGTAATCAGATCCATCTTTTCTTTTTTGGTCAGCATGAGCATAAAATGCAAAAGAATATGCCTTTTGAATTTTCTTTATATCACTGGGGCTTAAATAGGATTTACAATTCTTATAAAAGGGTGGAGGAAGCTTTAAAAGGCTTTCTTCAGAAAAATTTATAAGATGATTAGGGAGAACAGATTCACTCAAACTAGTTCTCCAAAACTCATTTATCTATTTGTTTCTGTTTCTTCAGTACCCGGTGCTGCAAAACCATCTAACAATACATCTTCTTCCAAAGTTCTATCAAGCGTTTCTTTGTCAAGAAGGCCAGCCTCAATTTCTCTTAGTGCGACCAATGTTGGCTTATCATTATCCCACTCTACTAAAGGGTCTCTACTTGTTGTTGATAACTGTCTAGCTCTTTTTGATGCCATAATTATGAGGTCAAACCTACTTGGAACAACTTGCAAACAATCTTCTACTGTAATTCTAGCCATATAATTTCTCCTAGGGAGCGTATTCTATTTCTAATAAGGCATTAAGACAACATATCTCTTAATATCTTAAGATTTATTTTATCGTTATTTTTCGATAATTTACCACAGATAATGATATTCTCGATCTCTTTGTAAGCATGTTCAAAGTTATCATTCAAAATTCTATAATCAAATTCTTCAGCGTATTTAAGCTCTTCTTTCGCATTTTTTAATCTTGTTCCAATAACATTTTTTGAATCCAAACCTCTTTTCAATAATCTTTTTTCCAACTCTTTAATACTTGGGGGGATTATGAAAACTGAAATATGATCAACGCCAGCCTTTTGTATTAATTTGAAGCCCTGGACGTCTATATCACAAATTACATTTATTCCCTGACATAGTCTTTCATCAATATATTTACGCAAGGTGCCATATTGATAATTGTGCACTAAGGCATTCTCGATAAAAGCATTTTCAGATTTTAGTTTATTAAACTCATCATCGGTTACAAAAAAGTAATGCTTGCCCTCAACTTCTCCTTCTCTTGGCGATCTGGTTGTCGCAGATATTGAAAGTTCAACATTTTCAAAATTTGTAACTATCGAGTGAATCAAGGAAGACTTTCCGGCTCCAGATGGTGCTGAAATAACAAATAGCTGTCCCAACTTACTATTCAATATTCTGAGCCTGCTCTCGCATTTCCTCAACAATTAACTTCATATCTAATGCTACTTGCTTATATTTCGGGACATCCAATTTAACTGATAAAGTGCCGGTTTCTCTAAATAATTCCTGCAAAATAAAGTCTATTTTTTTTCCACTGCAGTTACTGGATATTAATTCTTTATTTAGAGAAGTAGAATGAAAATTTATTCTCTCAATTTCCTCTGCAACATCATGCTTTAAGGCTAGCAAGGCAACTTCTTGTGCAAGTCTTTCGCTATCGACTGTTTCACATAGGTTATAAACCTTCTTTGCAAGAGATTGAGATCTTATTTTTAGTAATTTTTTATTTGAAGATTCCAGCTTAGACAAGTGTTTGTTAATTTTATTTATTTTAATCAAAAATAATTTTTTTATTTTTTCTCCTTCTAATGCTCTGCTGTTAAGAAAATTCTCAAGAGCTTCCTTAAAAACTTTTTTTATAGCATTTTGATTTGTTTGGGTTTTTTGCTCTGTTTTAATTATTCCAGGAATATCTTTAATATCTGTAAATGCCAGATTTTTAACTTTCAAGCAATCAATTTTGTCTATTGATTTTTGAAGATTTTTTACAGAATCATTATTTATTGTGTAAAGGTTGCTAGATGGAAATTTCAACTTTAATCTTATATCTATAGCTCCTCTTTTAACTTTTTTGCTGACTGTGTCTCTTATAAAAAGGTCTAGCTCGTTACTAATATCAATTGGCTTGATAGAAATATCTAAAAATCTATGATTAACTGATTTAATTTCGCAATAAATTTCTGTCTCTTTGTTTGTGTGCTTTGAATGCCCAAAGCCGGTCATGCTTGATGTCATAGATTTATTGTATTTTGCATAGCGTTTTTGTTCTAGTTTAATTTTTTAAAAATTAAATCCTGTTTGTTTTAACTTGGTATTTCCAATTGATTTTTTTGAAGAAAGAATTTTTGAGTCCTCAGAGCAATTAATAATATCAGTTTGCCTGTTTTTAGATTGATATTTCATAAAATGAGCTATGATTTTTGCAGCTTGATCTCTATGTAATTTGTTATGTGTGATTTTATTTGATTGCTTATCATACAAACCTGAGAACCTAAGAATGATAAGCTTAGATCCATATATTTGAGATAAAGCTGATTCATATTTCATAATTAGCTCTCCTCTGTAATCAGATGGCATTTCTATAGACGATTCATCAACAAGGCCTTTATGGCTACTGCCATAAACTCTTGTGGAAGATACCGCAATAACCTTGTTAATGTTTATGCTTGATAGTAAATTCAAAATGTTTTGTGTTGCTAATACAAATCCTTCTTTATAACCCTTCTCATCAAGACTGCTAGGCTTTGGGATTATAATTACAGAATCAAAATTCTTTACTTCCAAATCAACCGTCTTATCTGATAACCAATCCCAGTTAATCTTATTAATATTATGATCTTTAGAATCATTTCTTGATATGGCATAAATAGATATGAATTCAGTTTGAAGAACTTTGATCAATCTTTTGGCAATATCTCCATAGCCTATAATTAGGATATTTTTTTTCATTAGATAATTTTACACATGATCCAGAGAAGAATCTCTGGATCATTTTTTTATAGGAAGTATTAAATACTTAAAAGTGGTGCTATAACCAAACTAACAATCGCCATAACATTTATTAAAATATTCATGGACGGGCCTGATGTATCTTTAAAAGGATCGCCAACAGTATCACCAACAACTACTGCTGCATGAGTCTCAGAGCCTTTTCCACCAAAGTTACCCTTTTCAACATATTTCTTTGCGTTATCCCATGCTCCACCAGCATTAGCCATCATAAGAGCAAGCGATACACAACCAAGAAGACCTCCAGCTAGCATGCCTCCTAAAGCTTGTGCTCCAAGACCAAAACCAATAATTGCTGGCATTGATACTGCAATTACTCCCGGCCATACCATTTTCTTTAAAGCTGCTTCGGTAGCAATTTCAACACACTTTTCTGAATCAGGCTCTGCTGTACCTTCCATCAGTCCAGGTATTTCTTTAAACTGCCTTCTGATTTCGTTAATCATTTCAAAAGCAGCATCACCAACAGCAGTCATTGTTATTGAAGAAACCAAGAAAGGTACACATACTCCAATAAACATTCCCACTAAAACAATTGGCTCTGTTAGAGCTAGTGTAAATGAAGGATTTTTAGCGCTGACTACGGCTGAAAAAGCCGAGATTATCGCTAGGGCAGCAAGGGCAGCAGCTCCAATTGCAAAACCTTTTCCAATCGCAGCAGTGGTATTTCCTAATTCATCAAGAGAATCAGTTATTTCTCTAACCTCTTCACCCATGCCTGACATCTCAGCAATACCTCCGGCATTATCTGCAACTGGCCCATATGCATCGATAGCCATGGTGATACCTACTGTTGCAAGCATTCCAACTGCAGCAATTCCAACGCCATAAATACCTGATAGTTGTGTAGAAACAAGAACAATTCCAGCTAAAATTACAATAGGAATTACAACAGACTGCATTCCAACTGATAACCCTGAAATCATAACTGTTGCGGCACCAGTTTCTCCAGATTCAGCAATTTTTCTAACAGGACTTCCGCCCGTGTAATATTCTGTAATGAGTCCGATTAAAACTCCTCCAACAGCTCCTGCTATAACACACCACCAAACATTCATTGCAACTCCATCAAAAGAGGCAATAATAAAATAAGCCATGGCAACAAATATTACTGGGGCTAAAAGAGTTCCAGATCTTAATGCGCTTGCGGGTGCTTTTGCAGATTGAAGTTTAACGATAAATATTCCTATGATTGATGCAATCAAACCAGTTGATGCTAATGCCAAAGGAAGCATCATCATATCTTCGTTGCCAAGGGTATATGCTATAGCTATTGACGCAATCATAGAACCGCAATATGACTCAAATATATCGGAGCCCATTCCAGCAACATCACCAACATTATCACCAACGTTATCAGCGATAACACCTGGATTTCTTGGATCATCTTCAGGAATTCCAGCTTCAATCTTACCTACAAGATCAGCCCCTACATCTGCACTCTTTGTGAAGATTCCACCACCTACTCTAGAAAATAAAGCAACTACTGAAGCTCCCATAGCAAAACCTTCAAGTTTATGAGGATCGATACCAGCTGGGACATACAAATAATATAAAGCTCCTAAACCTATTAAGCCCAATGAAGCAACACATAAACCCATTATTGAGCCACCATAAAATGAGACTGACAAAGCTGCGGCAGCACCGTCCTTTTGAGCTGCTGTTGCTGTTCTTACGTTTGCTTTCGTAGCTGCATACATGCCTATAAAGCCAGCAACTGACGAACAAAGAGCCCCAACAACTATAGATATTGCTGTATAAGGCCCCAATGCAAACCATGCTAAAAGTACAATTACAACAATAAAAATTGTTAAATATTTATACTCAGTTTTCATGAAAGCAAGTGCACCAGCATGAATCTGGTCACCTATTTTTTTTACTTTATCTTCGCCGTCTGGATATTTCATCACAAGCATGTAAATAAATGCTGCTGCTAACATTCCAATAACGCCTAAAATCGGTGGTAAAAGTAAAGTATTCATTAATAAATCCCCATGTACAAAAAAAATGCATTCTAGCAAATTATTGAGCAAAAGACGTAGTTTTTAATTATTTATCAAATAAATTTTTATCAATTAGGTTTTCTGAATTGGCAACAATGCACGCGACAGCAGCATCGCCCGTCACATTAACCGAAGTTCGTAACATATCTAAAATTCTATCAACCGCTAAAATTATTCCAACGGCCTCAAGCGGTAGACCAAATTGCTGCAAGATAATCACTAAAGTAATTGTTCCCGCAGAAGGAACAGCTGCAGTACCAATCGAAGTTACAACTGCTAGAATCACAACTTGAATATATTGAAAGAACGTTAAATCTATTCCAGACATCTGTGCAATGAAAACTGTAGCCATGCCTTGCATGATTGCGGTTCCATCCATATTAATTGTAGCCCCTACTGGAATTACAAAAGAGGAAACGTTTTTATTTACCCCCAAATCATCTTGAACAGTTTTTAGCGTTACAGGTATCGTTGCCGCGCTAGAAGATGTTGAAAAAGCGAAGATAGCGACATCTTTCACTTTCCTATAGAAAGTTAACAAACTTAGATTAGTAAATAGCTTAAGAAATACTGAATAGGTAAAAATTGCATGAATTAGCAATACTATTATTAGTAAAAGTACATACTTAAAAGCCTCTTGGAAAATATCTAACCCGTCTGTAATTACAAATTTACCAATTAAACAGAAAACGCCAACGGGTGCAAAAGATATAACCATTATAACTAGTTGCATAAATACAGTATTTAATTTTTCGAAAGATTTACTAAAGTTATTGGTAAGATGATTTGTTTTATTTAGTGCAAGACCAAATAAGATGCTGAAGAAAACAACTGCCAGCATCTGATTCTGTGCCATAGCTTCGATAATGTTTGATGGGAAAATATCTAAAATTGTTTCATATATTCCTTGACCTTTTGGCAGCTGATCTGGTGGTGCAATGTCTGATGAATACCCTGCGCCTGGTTTAAACACAGAACCGATAAATAAAGAGAGTGAGACAGCTATAGCTGTGGTTGATAAATAAAGAGTAATTGTTTTTAAAGATATATTTCCTAAACTTTTCATACTGGTAAGAGATGAAATGCCAGATACTAATGAAAAGAATACTAACGGAACAATTAAAAGTTTTAGTAGATTTATAAATATAGCACTACCTAAATTGAAGACATATACCTTGATAAAATTAAGGAAGCTTTCTGAGAAAAAACTTAAATAATACAGAAGAGAGCCAATTAAAAAACCTAAAAACATTCCAAGTAAAATATTTCTTGTTAGATTTTTTGGGGTTTCAATCATTCTATTTCAATCATATCAAAATCTTCTTTACCAACACCACACTCGGGACATAGCCAATCTTCAGGAACATCTTCCCATCTTGTTCCAGGCTCTATTCCATCATCAGGCCAGCCAAGAGCTTCATCATATATTAGACCACAAACGATACATTCATATTTTTTTAATTTTATATCCATATTTTTTATTTACTTTGATTAAAAGTATGGACGTTATAATATCAGATTTATCGAGAAATTCATGAAGCTAAACAAAATATCGACTTGGGAAAATTTTGAAACTATTGATTCAAAAATATCCAATAATAATATACGCTCTTGGCTGCTTGAAAATGGACCGATAACAAAAAGAATAAAACAAAACGGAGTATTTAGACTCCATCTTATCCAAGATGAGTTTTCTTCAATCAATCAAAGCGATAAAGATTTTATTCAATGCACATCTAATGAAATAAAATTGAGAGAAGTACTTCTATACTGCGATGATTCACCAATAGTGTTTGCTCAAACAATAATTCCTGCAGAAACGATTTCAAAAGGATTAAAGCAATTGGGAAATCTTGGCAGCAGGCCTCTTGGTGATATTTTGTTTAAAGAAAGTGTGTTCACCAAAGACATAGTTTTATATGCTCTCTTTGAAAAAAACTCAAGCTTATATTGGGGAAGAAAAGCAAAATATATGGTTAATGGTTATAAATTCTCGGTTATGGAAGTTTTTTTAATTGATGTGAGAGATGAATAAATTTAAAAGCTATATAAAGCTTTCTCGCCTTAATAAACCAATTGGCATATATCTTTTATTATGGCCGTCATTAATTGGTCTTATGCTTGGAGTACTAGAATCGAGTTTCATTGAAGTAAAAAGTTTTCTTATAGTTTTAATTGGTTCAATTTTAGTGAGATCTTGTGGCTGCGTGATAAATGATATTAGCGATCATAAGTTTGACAAGTTAGTTGCAAGAACAAAAGACAGGCCTCTTGTCACTGGTGAAATTACTCTGAAAGAGGCTTGGATATTTTTTTTCTTTACAGCAGGCTTATGTTTTAGTCTTTTGATTTTTGTTCCAAAAATAACATTATATATTTCGATGGTTATTGCGGCTTTCATCTTAATTTATCCTTTAACAAAAAGATTTTTAAAAGCACCTCAATTTTTTTTAGGAATTACCTTTGGTTCTGGAACCTTAGTTTCTTATAGTCTTGCATCAACTCATTTCTCATTGTCTATATTGCTACTATTTTTAGGAACAGTTTTATGGATCATCAGTTTTGATACTATCTATGCCTTAGAAGATATAGAAGATGATCGAATTATTGGGGTTAATTCAACACCAATTTTATGGGGAGATAAAGCAATTTTTATTAGTAAGATTTTACATTTACTATTTTATGTTTCTCTACTGCTAATATTTTTTATAAATCAATTTTCTCTTTTCTTTTTAGCAATGTTATTAATTATGTTAGGTATATATTTTTACCAAACCAATCTTATACGTGAACAAAAATACCTCGAAGCTTTTAAAGTTAATCATTTTATTGGAATGTTAGCTGCAATTAGTTTTGCAGCTGAGATTTTTCTAGTCTAGACGCTTTGCAATGAAAACCACATTCATAAAAAGCTTATCCGAGATTTCTTTGAATAGTTTTGATGAAATCATTAACGAAAAGGACAAACCTTTTATGTCATATGAATATCTTAATGCATTAGAAAAAAGTAGATCTGCTCATTTTAATAATGGATGGGAGACATTTCACCTAACTCTTAGTGAAAAAAATGATCTATTAGGATTTTTACCAATATATAAAAAAAATAATAGTCATGGTGAGTTTGTTTTTGATCACCAATGGTCATATGCCCTTAGAAGGGCTGGAAGAGATTATTATCCAAAGCTACTAAGCGCAATTCCTTTTACTCCATGTGAAACAAGGAAATTTATAACGCCTGAATCAATAGATATTCAGAATTTTATAGAGCCTGTTATTAACCACATGAAGAAAGAAAATATTGAGACGTGGCATATTCTTTTTCCTAATAAAGATCTCTCTAAAACGCTTATTGAAAATAATTTTATAGAGCGAAGTGGATATAGATTTGTTTGGAATAACAGAGAATATCAAAGCTTTGATGATTTTCTTAAAATCTTTACTTCCAGGCAAAGAAAAAACATTAAATCTGAAAGAAAAAAAATTCAAAGTCTAGGAATAAAATTTTCAGTAAAAGATAGTACCAATATGACCATTAAAGATTGGCACATTTTTTATGAATTTTATAAATCTACCTATTATCAGCGAATGCAAGAACCATATTTAAATTTCGATTTTTTTACTTTAGTGCATGAATATAGAAATTCTCTTAATCCTGTTATTTTTTTTGCTGAGATCAATGGAGAAAAAATTGCTGGATCTTTATGCTTTCAAAATAAAGATACACTATATGGAAGGCATTGGGGCTCATCGATTAATATAGATAACCTTCATTTTGAATGTTGTTACTATCAAGGTATTGAATATTGTATAAAAAATAATATTGATTATTTTGATCCAGGCGTCCAAGGAGAGCATAAAATTAGACGAGGCTTTGAGCCAAGAGAAACTCGTTCGTATCATTATGTTTTAAAAAAAGATTTTAGAAATGCTATTAAATCTTTTTGCCAGGAAGAAAAAATAGGCATAGAAAAATATCTGGCTGCTTGCAACGAATATACACCTATAAAAAAAGAATATAGAATTTAGCTATGTTGAAAACACTTCCAACAACGTCTCATCACCTAACAGTTTGTGAGGCAAATTTTATAAGGTTGGGGAAGTTATTAAACAATTATTTATCTGATGAAAAAATATATGAGTCGATTAATCCTAATCAATCTTCTCTAAAGATTAATTTTCTTGTATTAGATAAAACTAAACACACAATAATCCTTGAAGCTAAACAGACCGGGGATAAGAAAAATATTCACAGCAATTTCATACTAAGAATTCAAGTGAGCTTAGATGCAAAACTAGCAGAAGTTTTGTCTTATCAAGGTGAAAAACCTTTGCCTTTCTTTATGAATCAATCAAAAAGGCAGTCATCCGATGAAAAGCTGCAGCAAAATAAATTTTTAACAGAATGGTTAGAAAGTATTTTTATATCTGGTATTTCAAATAAGGAGCAAATAAACAATATTTTAAAAAATGTCTAAAACTATTCTCTATTTTCATGGTTTTAAATCTTCAAGTAATTCCGGCAAAGCACAAGAATTTAAGACTTTCGTAGAAAACCATACATCTCAAACAAAGATTTTGATTCCTGATCTTGATGATGATTTTAAACAAGCGAGTAAACAAATTAAAAGCCTTATAAATGAAATTGATCCAAATATCTTTTTTATGGGCAGTTCGCTGGGAGGTTACTATGCACTTTATTTTGCAGAGCTTTACAAAACTAAATCGGTATTAATTAACCCAGCAATACCCCCATTAAATGGTTTTGAGGAACATCTAGGTAAGAATGAAAATTATGCTACTGGCAATAAATTTACAATTTCAAAAAATGATATTTCTTACATTAGGTCGCTTCATCATAAGAAAATATTAAAGCCTGATAATCATTTGATATTGCTTGAATCTGAAGATGAGGTTTTAGATTACCTTGAAACTGTAAGTTACTTTAAAGGATCTGCTATAGATATTTTGTATGGAGGAAATCACTCTTACTCATCAATAAACGAAAAATGTAATAAAATAAAAGATTTCTTATCTTTAGAATAAATGCACTAAATTAGTGCAATTTCAATACATTTGCATTAATATAGTGCATATATTGCAAAAAAAATATAATTTTACTTATTTAATCTGGCATATAAATTGCATTAGTGTATATAAAGTTAAACTATTTTAGGAGAAAAAATGTCCGACATAAAAACTTATGAATACGTCTGGTTAGACGGATATAAACCCGAACAATCACTTCGAAGCAAGATAAAAGCCACGGATTTTAGAGGTACAGACTTACCAGATCCAAATAATCAAATGCCCCCTCAGTGGTCTTTTGATGGATCTTCTACTCAACAAGCTGAGGGTAATAGTTCAGACTGTTTGCTTGTGCCTATACAGATCTATAACAATCCTACAAACCCAGATCATCTGGTAATGTGTGAAGTAATGTCAGCAGATGGTTCTGTGCATTCATCAAATTTTAGAAATGAGGCAAAATCTATTGTTACAGACGAATGGTGGTTTGGATTTGAACAAGAATATTTCTTTACTGACCCTGAAACAGGAGAAATTCTTGGTTGGGAAAATGGTACACCTAAACCTCAAGGAGATTATTATTGCGGCGTGGGAGCAAATAATGTTGCTGGAAGAGAAATATCTGAAATTCACCTTCAAGCATGCATTGATGCTGGCATTAATCTTACTGGAACAAATGCTGAGGTTGCACTTGGACAGTGGGAATACCAATGTTTTGGAAAGGGAATTAAAGCAGCTGATGATTTATGGATTTCAAGATACCTTTTATACAAAATTGCAGAAGAATTTGGCGTTGGAGTGAATATACACCCTAAACCAAAAACGGGAGACTGGAATGGTTCAGGTATGCACACAAACTTTTCAAATGAGGCTATGAGAACTGCTGGTTCAGAAGAATTATTCAACTCATATTGCGAAAAGCTGGGTGAAGTTCATGAAGAAGGTATTTCACTTTACGGGTCCGATAATGACATGCGTCTTACTGGATTACATGAAACACAAAGTATTGATAAATTTTCATATGGTGTAAGTGATAGAGGGGCAAGTATAAGAATTCCTATATTCACCGTAGAGCACAATTGGAACGGCTATTTAGAAGACAGAAGGCCTGCCTCAAATGCTGATCCATACAAAATATTGACACACATCGTGGGAACATTAACCAAATAATCCTACTAAGCTTATCGACTCCTTGTAAAAGGAGTCGATGCATTGAATGAATAATCCTGAAAAATTTAATCAAACAATATTAAATCAAATCACCTCAGAGATTATTGTTCTCGACAAAGATCTTAAAGTTATTTGGATTAATGATTCAGCAATTACAAATAACTGGAAAATATCTGATAAACATTCAGATATAAATTCACAATTTTCATTTCAAACTAATGCTGAATTAAGGCAGCTAATAAATGACTGTCTTGATACTGGTAACACAATAGTTAAAAGAGATTTTAAATTAGAAAAAGACAGTGAAAAATATAGGATTGTGGATTTGACCGTAAATTGGTCTGAATCAAATAAATTGCTAATTTTAGAAGTTTTATGTGTAGACAATTTGCATAAAATTATTGATTCATCAAAAGTTTTTTCTACCCAAAAAATAGCTGCTAACTTAGCTAGAACTCTAGCTCATGAAGTTAAGAATCCGCTATCAGGAATTAAGGGTAGCGCTCAAATCTTGATGAATAAATTAAATGACGACTTCTCAAAGAAGTTCTTAGATATCATTGTTAATGAAACAGAGAGACTAAATAACATTGTTACAAAAATTCTTACACCACCCAAAAAACCAAAACTAGAATTATTCAATATTCATTCTGCACTAGAAAAAGTATTTGCTTTATCAGAAGCAGAAGCTGATGAGTATGGGAACTTAAAAATACAAAGAGACTATGATCCAAGTATTCCTGAAGTATATGGAGACGAAGATTTATTTATACAAGCCATTCTCAACATTTTTAAAAATGCTCAACAAGCGATAGTTTTAACTGAAGAGCCTTTGATAACAATCAAATCTAGGGTTACTTACAGTCAACCAATTAACGGCAGTATTCATCCAACCCTATGTGAAGTATGTATTATTGATAATGGGCCTGGGATACCTCAAGATATTCAAGAGCAAATTTTCTTTCCCATGGTCTCATCAAAAAAAAACGGATCCGGGCTTGGCCTTTCTATATCTCAAGATATTATTAGAATCCATGGTGGTGCAATATCATTTAAAAGTGAATCAAATGGCACGACCTTTTCAATTTTGATTCCTATAAAGGTTGAATCACTAAAAGAGGAAGTAAAAAGTGCATAAAATTTGGGTAACTGATGATGACAACGCAATCAGAATAATCTTAGAAGAGACCTTAAGCTCTTCGGGTTTTGAGGTTAAAACTTTTTCTTCAGGTGATGATGTTGTTAATGAATTGAAGAATGATAAACCTGACTTAGTTCTAACAGACGTACAAATGCCTGGCATGCTTGGCTATGACTTGCTAAAACATATTAATGATAATTATGAAGATGTTCCCGTCATAATTATGACCGCATTTACCGACATGCAAGCTGCTGTTGATTCTTATGGCGGCGGTGCATTTGAATATTTGCCAAAGCCTTTTGATCTTGATGATGTCGTACAAATTATAAAAAGAGCTCTTGAAGATAAACCAAAAACTAAAGGTCTAAAATCAAAGCCTACAACAGATATTGTTGGAGAATCAGCATCGATGCAGACTGTTTTTAGAGCAATTGGAAAGCTTTCAACAACAACTGCAACAGTTTTAGTTCAAGGTGAATCAGGAACTGGTAAAGAATTGATTGCAAAATCACTACATAAAAATAGCCCTAGACATGATATGCCATTTATTGCCCTAAATATGGCAGATATTCCAAAAGAACTTGTTGAATCAGAGCTCTTTGGTCATGAAAAAGGAGCTTTTACGGGAGCTGTCGACAGGCGTATAGGTAGGTTTGAACAAGCAAATGGTGGAACGCTATTTCTTGATGAAATCGGTGATATGCCTCTGGACTCTCAAACTAGACTTTTAAGAGTTTTGTCTAATAAAGAATTTTATAGAGTTGGTGGAGATAAACCAATAAAAGTAGATGTTCGTATTATTGCCGCAACTCATCAAAACCTTAATAACTTGGTTTCTCAAAAATCATTTAGAGAAGATTTATTTTATAGGCTGAACGTTATAAAAATTAATGTGCCCCCATTAAGAGATAGAAAAGAAGACATAGAGATACTAACAAGGTATTTCTTAAAGAATCATTCAGATTCTTTGGGTGAAGATTTGAGAGTTTTATCTAAAGAGGTTATGAGCGCTATTACAAAATACGATTGGCCAGGAAATGTGAGACAACTAGAAAATACCTGTTATTGGTTGGCATTAATGACGCCAACTCAGAATGTAAAAGTTGAGGATTTGCCAGATGAAATTAAAAATCATGAGATTGCTGAGGTTCCAGTATCTTCATGGGAAGAAGGTTTTAATAACTGGGTAACAAATGTTGCAACATCAATAGACAAAGATTTACTAGATATCATCAATCCAAAAATAGAAAAGATAGTCATAAAAGCAGCTTTAGAAAAAAGTAATGGTAAAAAAAATGAGGCTGCAAATTTGCTAGGTCTAGGCAGAAATACTCTTGCAAAAAAAATCAAAGAGCTTGGAATTTAAACTAGAGGAAGGTTATCCATTCTCCAATTATTAATTCCGCCTGATAATATCAGAGTATCTTTGTGGCCTATATTTTGTAGCTTTTCTCCAGCATTAGCAGACTGACTTCCTGTTTCACAAATTAGCACCAAAGAAATATTATCATTTTGTTTTATTTCGTGCGCTCTATCATCAAAATTTGCATAGGGAATATTTTTTGAGCCAGTTATATGACCCTCGTTAAAATCTGAGCTAGCTCTTAAATCAATTAATTCGACCTTGTCTTGATTCGTTAAATTTATTAAATCTTGAGGAGTTATTTTCTTTCCTCCTTTTATGGCGCTTGACCTAATTAGTAAAACTATCGCAATTAACAGTGGCGCGGAATAATAATAGTGCTCTATCAGAAATAAAATAAACCTATCCATGCGTGTATTATCTATTAAAATGACATAAAAGTATTACAAAAATTAGAAATGAAATCTAGAAATTTGATATTAGTTAGGCATGGTCAAAGCGAGTGGAATGCAAAAAATCTGTTTACTGGGTGGAAGGATCCAGCACTGACTAATCAAGGTGTAGCTGAAGCAAATAATGCTGGAAAATTAATTCTACAAAAAAATATTCAATTTGATCTTATGTATACGTCAATGCTTTCAAGGGCTCAAAAAACTGGAGATATTATTCTTAAAGTCTTAAATCACAAAGCAATACCAATAATAAAAAATGAAGCCTTGAATGAAAGAAACTATGGCAGTCTCGCTGGATTAAACAAGGATGATGCCAGAAAAAAATGGGGCGAAGAACAAGTACACATATGGAGAAGGTCGTTTGACATACCCCCTCCTGATGGAGAAAGTCTCAAGGATACAGCTGATAGAGTGCTTCCATATTTTGAAGCTGAAATTATGCCAAAAGTTATAAGTGGTTCTAATATACTGATTGCAGCTCATGGAAATTCTCTAAGAGCTTTAATAATGAAACTGGATTCTATTTCATCAGAAGATATTGTTAAACTTGAAATTCCTACTGGCGCACCTATTCAATATGAATTCACTGCAGATGGCATTGTAGATAACAAAATAAATCTTTATGAAAAACAATTGTGATAAAGATTCCAAATTATCGAAACAAATAATTAAGTGGTATATAAAAAACGGCAGAAGCAACCTTCCTTGGAGAAAAAATGTAACCGCTTATAGAGTTTGGATTTCTGAAATCATGTTACAACAAACTCAAGTAAAAACCGCAATTCCTTTCTTTAAAAAATTTATAAGTAGATATCCAAACCTCAAATCACTTTCAGCAGCTAGTGAGGAAGAAATCTTAGCTTTATGGACTGGATTAGGATTTTATAGAAGAGCAATTAATATATTCAAAACAAAAGAAATCATATTAAGTAATTTTAAAAATAGATTCCCAAAATCATTTGATGATATTATCAACCTTCCAGGAATTGGCGAATCAACAGCTGGAGCAATAATGTCCATAGCATATCAAATTCCATATCCCATACTGGATGCTAATGTTAAGCGAGTTATTTCTAGATATGAATCAGTTGATAATGATGCAACTCATAAATCAAATAAAAAATTATGGGCTTTATCTAGAAAACATACTCCAGGTAAAAATATTTTTTCATACACACAAGGAGTAATGGATTTAGGTGCAACAATTTGTCATATCTCAAATCCAAATTGTGCTATCTGTCCTCTGAAAAAAGATTGTAAAAGCGCCTTCAAAATTAAAGCCAGCAAAAGAGAACAAAAAAAACAAAAACCAACTAAAAAAATAAATTATGTTCTAGCAAGAAGCAATGATTCATTTTTATTGTTTAAAAAATTAGAAAAATCATTTTGGGAGGGGTTATGGACACCACTTGAATTAGACACTAACCACCACCTACCATGGAAAGATGAAATTAAAACTCAAGAAAAAATTAGTATTAAACATAAGCTATCTCATCTTAATTTAGATATAAATATAAAAATTTATAGGTATGAAAAAGTCTTTAAGCTAAAAACTAATAAAATATATAAGTGGGTTAATGCTAGTAATATTGATAAATACGGTATGCCAAAGCCCATTAAGTCTATAATAGAAAAATTATGAGTAAGAAAGTTTTTTGTAAAAAATATCAAAAAGAAATGAATGCCTTATCTGTGCCTCCTATGCCTGGACCAAAAGGAATAGAGATACAAAATAATATTTCTCAAGAGGCTTGGGATAAGTGGAAGTCTCACCAAACAACTTTGATAAATGAAAAACACTTAGACATGTCTGATCCTGAGAATAGGAAGTGGTTAATTGTGCAAATGGATAAATTTTTTAACAATGAAGATTATGAAAAAGCTTCTGGATTCAAGGCCCTAGATTAGAGAAGATAAGCATCTAAATTAACATTTCATAAACCTGTAAAAAAGTTCGAAGCTAATTAATTAAAAATTTAATCTTAATGACATTGGATGGAATCTTTTCTATAATCCTCTTTCATTTATTGCCCAGATAGCTCAGTTGGTAGAGCAAAGGACTGAAAATCCTTGTGTCGGTGGTTCGATCCCACCTCTGGGCACCATTCTTAAAGCATTCTTCAATATTCAATTTTTTGAACACTATTTTTAGCGTTCAAAATTTTACTTAATTGAATGCACATACTTTATATAGTAGTATACCCCCTATGGGTATAAAACTATTTATTATTTTAACTTTTATGTCACTTGGACTAGATGCAAGACCCATATCTTATTCAGGTGGTTCAACCATCATGGCATTCTCAGATAATATAAAAAACTCTACCTATTATCACTATTCGCCCTCTTATAAATATTCAATTGGAGTAGAAAATATAAAAAATAAATATTTTGATGAGAGTTATTCATATGCAAGATTTACATATCTCATTAATAGAAAAAATTCTCAAAACTCTCAAAGAAACCTTTATTTTCAATCGGGCATTAGTTCAAAAGGATTAAGTGAGTATTTTTATGGAGTCCATGGAGACTGGGAGACAAGAAGACTATTTGTTGGTTTTGGATTGAAAGAAACTGAAAAAAAAATAAAAAACTATCTGGAACAATACTACCAAATAGGAATAGCACCATATCTTGGTGATTATGGTGACTTGCATACATGGATAATGCTTAAGTCCAAAAAAAACTCTCTTGAAAATAATTGGACGACTTATCCTGCATTAAAGTTTTTTAAAGGCAACACCCTAATAGAGGTTGGTTATCATAAGAAAATCAATTGGGACGTTCATTTAATGTATAGATTTTAGGAGAAATTATGAAAAAACTATTATTTTTAAGTATATTTACATCAATCATTTGGGCAGAAAATCCACATGAACATATGCATCATTCTCATGAAGGTCACCTTCATGAGCAATTAGTAGATGGTAAAAAACTGGAAGTTGATCCGGTAAGATTTGATAAATTTGTGATGGGACTTAAGAATTCACAAATTGCAGTTGTTAATGTTCAAGGCATGGTATGTGATTTTTGTGCTAGAGGCATAGAAAAAACATTTAAGAAAGATAAGAATGTAAAAAAAATTGATGTTGATCTTAGCAAAGGTAAAGTTTTAATTGCCTACAATAATAATAAAAAAATTAAATTTGATGACATTAAAGAAAAAATTCTAATTAATGGTCAAAATGCAATCGATATGACCATTTTGGATCTATAAAAACTATGGAAGATAAATCAGCAAATTTTTTATCTCTATTTGCATCTTCATCGACTTTAATTTGTTGTGCACTACCGTCACTATTTGTTGTTATTGGTGCCGGTGCATCTTTTGCAAACCTAATAACAGTTTTTCCTTTTCTGGTAGTCTTATCGCAATATAAGTTATACATAACAATATTTGCCTTAGTGATGATTGTTTTTGCTGGATATGTAAACTATAAAACTTATCATATGCCGTGCCCCGCAGACCCTGAAATCGGAAGGTTGTGTCTGCAAACAAGAAAACGCTCAAGATATATCTATTACTTTTCTGTAGGAATATTTATTTTTGCTACAGTATTTACCTACATAATCCCGAGAATCATATGAAAAATCCATGTCATAAAGAACAAATTCCTAACCTAAAGCGAATTGAAGGACAGGTTCGTGGTATCACTAAAATGATTGATGATGATAAATATTGCATTGATATTCTCAATCAAATCAAAGCAGTAAGAAGTGCGATAACAAGTGTTGAAGGAAAAATATTAAAAAAACATATGAAAGAATGTGTTAAAGATGCATTAAAGAGTGAAAAAGAATTCGATGTTAAAGTTGAGGAAATAATCAAAACTTTAAAAAGATAACACAAACTTTCAGACATAATAGTTAATGTTTATATCTCTGTAAAAATAGAACTAAATTTCAACCATTTTATGCACAGTAGTACGCACAGCAACCTCTGAAACATCCATTCTTATCTGTTTTTTCCAGAACTTCTAGTCTTCTTTCTTTTCTTTATCTTTATATTCTTCTAACTTTTCTAGATACTCTTCTTCTGAAAGTTTATGCCAACCGATACATTTACCTGTTGGACTTCTTCCGCAACCGCATTCCATAATTATCTCCTATTAAGTTTGACCTAAACCAACTGCAGTGAAAATAAAATAGTCGTTTTCATTATTGCAAGCATCGAAAATAATCATGCCTCACTGTTTGGATTCCATATAACCAAGTTTTTAGTTTTAAGTCTATTTACAACTAACTTATATCTTGATTGCTCTT
Source organism: Gammaproteobacteria bacterium (assembly GCA_965656035.1). GTDB lineage: Bacteria > Pseudomonadota > Gammaproteobacteria > Magnimaribacterales > D2472 > SCGC-AAA076-P13. The sequence goes on from CBFHIO010000012.1 coordinate 21,754, forward strand.
CCTTCCATTCTTTCAACCATTTATCACCATCTCTTTCAGCATCAACAAAAACTGCATTTGTGAACGCTAAAGGCAATAGTATTGCAATATGGATGAAGACACTCGCTACTATGTTGAAATTGAAAAACCCTAAATAATTTGCTGCCACCAAACCAAAAAAAATACTCCATACAGTAAACAAGACTAACATAAAGTATGTTTGTAAACTTGGGTCAGGAACATACTTTAAAGGGTTATACCTTACATCCATGACCCTTCTCCAACCATAAATAATATTCATTATTAGTATTCTAAAAAGACTTGGTTTTTTGATTTTTTGTTTATTCATACTAATCAAACTACACACTTTTAAGAATTTGGTCAAAC
>CBFHIO010000013.1:0-4310 GCA_965656035.1 Gammaproteobacteria bacterium
CTAACTGTTGCACCCCAGTCACCGCCTTGTACAACATACTGTTTGTAACCTAAACCTATCACAAGCTCATGTTGGATTTTAGCTATTTCCTCTGAATTCATTCCAAGCTCTTTTGGTTTATCAGAAAAACCAAATCCTGGAAGTGAAGGGCATATAATGTCTACTGGCCTAGATGATTGACTTTGTATTAAAGGAATCACTTTAATAAATTCTTGAATACTTCCAGGCCATCCATGAGTCATAACAATTGGTAAAGCATTTTTTTTATTAGATTTTGCATGAAGAAAATGAATATCAAGACCTGTTTTAGAAGTAAATTTATAGCTACCTATATCATTTAATTCTTGTTCATGGGCCCTCCAATTAAAATTATGTATCCAGTATTTAGATAAATTTTTTAGAAAACTCATGTCCGTTCCATGAGACCAAAATTCGTTATTTATTTCATCTGGCCATCTGGTTAGCTCAATCTTTTTATGCAACAGGTCAATATCAGTATCATCAATGTGTATTACAAACTCTTTAATCATTTTAGATATGTTAAATGTATAGTTTTAACTATAAGCTAATGCCTTTAATAAAGTAAAATATTATCTCTGATTAATAATAAGTAGCCTATGTTTGAAAAAATAGAAATATATTTAAGTACAAATGCAGAATATGCATGGCTAATTATTCTTTTTTTTGCTTTCCTTGAATCTTTTATTCTTTCTGGTTTGATAGTTTCTAGCGCAGTTTTATTTTCTATATGCATCTTCGTTTACAACACTGAGTTAATGCCAGTCACAGCTATTGTTCCAGTGGCAGTCCTTGGAGCTCATCTTGGTGATATGACTGGATTTATTTTTGGTAAAACTATTGGCCCTAATATTATGTCCACAAAGGTTGTTAAAAAAAGACAGAAACTTATCAATAGAGCGCAAAAATTTTTAGATAGGACCGGTTCATATACAGTTTTAATGGGAAGGTTTATTCCAGCAATAAGGCCGATCGTGCCTTTTTTACTTGGTGTAACAGATTTAAAAATTATTACATTTTATATAGCAGATCTAATAGCTTGCATATGCTGGGGTTTGGCATTAGGCTTGCTAGTAACAGGAATTGGATCTTTTTTTTAGGATAAATTATGTTAAACGTTTTTATTTTAGCTGTAAGCACGATTGCATTAGTTTATTTACTAATGCAACTTATTAAAGCAAAAAAAGAAGGCCGTTTTTTACAAACGCTCAGAGATTTATTTATTATTTTGCTTGCTATCTTAATGACAGCAGCAATCTTCTATATTGGTTTTAGGTTTTTTAGAGCCTTTTAAGAATGTCTGAGACTTTATTTGAAAGAATAGTTAATAGAGAGATACCAGCTGATATTATTTATGAAGATGATATCTCTATTGTTATAAAAGATATCCAACCCCAGGCTCCAACACATCTTTTAATAATTCCAAAGAAAGTAATACCAAAGCTTTCAGATTCTTCAATAGAAGATCAAGAAGTTTTAGGGCATTTAATGTTGGTGTGTGGGAAGGTTGCAGAACAGCTCGACCTAGATAATACTTTTAGGATTGTAATTAATAATGGTGCAAAAGCAGGCCAAAGCGTCTTTCACCTGCATTTACATCTTTTATCAGGCAGATCGTTAAATTGGCCCCCAGGCTAATAGAATATATAAGCCCCTAAACCCAGTAAAAATACTACGGTACCAATACCAAAAATAAAGTACCCACCTAATTTTATAGTCTGACTATCGCTCATGTCACACTCCTCCCTAAAAAAATATAACAAAAATATCTTTAATTACAAAGTTATTTGTTTATAAAGCATATAAAATAGATGCATTGATATTTTTTGTAATTTCTATTGAGTAACTTATCCAACAAAACTTTTACGAGAACTGTTAAATCATGGATTGCCTACGATGCAGGTAACTCGGCTTTCGCCACAACTGTTGTTGCTGCTTTTTTCCCAATTTTTTATGTAGAATTTTGGGCTTCAAGTCTTCCAAAAGTAGAGGCATCTATATATCTAAATTGGGCTCTGGTTGTGTGCAATATTTCTATTTTATTTGCTGGGCCTGTTATTGGCGCAATAACAGATATAAATCAATCAACAAAAAAATCGCTTGCTTTTTTTACAGTAATTTCTGTATTTTTTGTTGGACTGTTATATTTTCTTGATGCTGGGTCTTGGATATATGCATTAATTTTCTTTGGTATTGCTAATTTTTGTTTTTGTGTTGCACAGATTCCTTACGACAAAATTCTCACAAAAATTGCAGAACCTGAAAAGTTTTCAATTATTTCCAATCAAGGCTACGCATGGGGATATGCTGGAGGAGGGCTCTTATTTATAGTAAATGCATTAATGAGCCTATATCCAGAATCATTTGGTCTTAGCTCACAATCTGAGGCCATAAGAGTATCATTTTTAATGGTATCAGTTTGGTGGTTATTATTTTTAATACCTTTGCTAATTAATTTTAACGAAACAAAAAATGATCAAAGATCAAAAGGTGTCTTTATCTCATCATTAAAAAATATTGTTGCTACATTAAAATCTGTCTATCAATATAAAAATGCTTTTCTTTTTTTGATCGCATTTTTTTTATTTATTGACGGAGCTCATACAGTAATTTATCTTGCTTCTACTTTTGCCTTAAATCTTGGATTAGAAACTAGCTCTATCATTCAAGCTTTGATATTGGTTCAACTTGTTGCCTTTCCTGCAACATTAATCTGGGGGTATGTGGCTAATAGGTTTGGAGATAAATTGGTTTTATATCTAACTATCTCTTCTTATATTTTTATAATTATTTACAGCACCACTCTATCCAGTGCACTTGAATTCTATCTTTTAGCTGCATGGGTTGGATGTGTTCAGGGTGGAATTCAGGGTAGCTCAAGAGGCTATTTTGGAAAATTAATTCCAAAAGAAAAAGCTGGTGAGTTTTTTGGTTTATATAATGTTATGGGAAGAGCAGGTGCGATACTAGGACCTTTATTGGTTGGCTCCTTATTGACTTTATATGGAAATGTTAGAATTGCTTTATTGCCAATAGCAGTTTTATTCATCATTGGCGGGTTGCTGCTAACAAGGGTTAAAAATGAAATTGCTTAGCAAAGAATCTATTATTTTTTACAGCATCCTAGGTGCAGTTACTGCTTTTATAATTGCCCCATTTATTAGAAGTTTGATTGATTTTTCTACCCCTATAGAAATACTTATAACTACTTCTGTTGTTATACCGATATATATTATTGCTAAAAGGCTGTTAGTGAAGTTTATAAATTAGATTAGGAATTTAAGACCTCGAATAAAAGTTTAGGCTTATCAGTGATAATCCCATCAACCCTCATCTCAATAAGTTTCTTAAAAGTTTTTTCATCATTAATTGTCCATACACAGATTTTCAATCCTTTGCTGTGAATGAAGTCAACAAATCTTTTGGTAACTACTTTAATGCCATAATAATGTATGGGTATTTGCAAACAATCACCGATAATATGCTTTTTATATAGACCGAAGCTTGATAAAAGCGTCTTACCAACTTCATTTGGTCCCATAGATAAACATATATCAGGATATTTTGTATAAACTCTCAACAGTCTTTTACTATTAAAGCTTGCAATACAAACTCTTTCTTGAGCATTGTTTTGATAGATAACATCTAATGCTGGCATAGCGACTTCGTCTGTCTTTACATCGATTTGGAAGCAAGTATCTGGAAATGTTCTTAGAGCCTCATCAAGTCTTGGAATTTTATGAGATTCAAATATTCTTAAATTATCTATCTCGTCTGAATCCAAACTATTGAATTGCTTATTTATACCAGTTAATCTTTTTAAGCTTTCATCGTGAAATATATACGGTATACCGTCAGACGATACTTGAACATCAGTTTCTATAAACTTGCATCCAAGTGAAACCGAGTAATGAAATGATTCGATAGTATTCTCTAATGATTCAATAGAGCCACCTCTATGGGCTAAAACTGCTAAACCTGAATAGTTAAGATAAGGTTTCATGTAAGCGTATTGTATACATTAATAATGTAAAATATAAGGAAAGTGTATTTAGCTGCCTATGTCTGTGAATAAATTTGACTCCATTCGACCTTACGAAGATCACGAAGTTAGAAAAGTTTTATTAGATCTTTCTAAAGATAAAGATATTCTAAGAACGATCCTATCAATAAATAAAAACAAATGGCTTAAAAAAGTTCCAATGATAGAAACTCTTGTGTCTATTTTTTTAAGAAGCAAAACGAAAAATATTAAAACAATTAAAGATTGCCAAAAATTTTTTGAATCCATT
>CBFHIO010000013.1:4406-18229 GCA_965656035.1 Gammaproteobacteria bacterium
ATAGTCTTAGAGGTTGTGAAGAAAACGATAAATCAATTTTCCGTTGAAGGGCTTGAAAATCTTCAGTTGAACAAAGGTTATTTATTCATATCAAATCATAGAGATATAACATTAGATTCAGCACTCTTAAACTTAAAACTTCACCAAAACGGTATTAACACAACACATAATGCGGTTGGCAATAATTTGATGAATGAAAAATGGGCCTCTGATTTAATGAGATTGAATAAGAGCTTTATTATTGAAAGGGATGGTAAGTCCAAAAAGGACATATATAAAAGTTTGCATCTATCATCTGAATTTATAACTAATTCAATATTAAAAAATAATCAGTCTGTATGGATTGCGCAAAAACAGGGCAGATCTAAAGATGGTCATGATTATACTGATCCAGCTGTTTTAAAAATGATTCATTTAGATTCAAGAAAATCTTTTTCTGTATCATCTTTTTTTAATAATATCTCTGTAATCCCTGTAGCAATTTCTTATGAGAAAGACCCTAACGACCTACTTAAAGCAAAAGAAATATATTTAACTTCGATCAATAGTTCTTACAAGAAAGAAGATGGAGAAGATCTTATGAGCATTTCAGATGGTATAGCTGGCGATAAAGGAAATGTTCATTTATCTATTGGCAAACCAATGAATTTTGAATCAGATAACTATGAAGAAATAGCCAATTTAATTACAAAAAAAATTAAATCTTCTTATAAGAATCACCCTACAAATATTGCAGCTTGTATCATACAGGGAATAGAAATACCTCAACATAATTTTACAGAAATTGAAATCGATGAAGCTATGATGTACTTGAACCAAAGAATGAATTTAATACCAGAAGAAATGCATCCTTATCTTTTAAAGCAATATAGTAATTCAGTCTTATAAGCTATAACCTCGTTCTATATGGCTCTTGAAAGTGCAAAAAAAAGCCGCCACAGAAAGTGACGGCTTTTGTTATATTACAGGTTAGGTCATATATAGGGGAGATAGGGGTCCTAACCTATAAACTTAGAATTCTGGATAAGCTTCAACTCCTATCTCAGAACTATCTAGACCAGCGTATTGCTCTTCATCGCTTGCTCTAATTGGTATTATTTTATTAATTACTAATATGGTTAGCAGACTTGCCAAGAAAGTAAATCCAGCAATTGATAAAACTCCAATAAATTGTGCAATAAATGTAGCATCTGATGTAAATGGTACGACCATTACGCCTAAGACACCCACAGTACCGTGAGCTGAAATAGCACCAACTGGATCATCAAGTTTCAACACATTGTCAAAAAATAAGATCGAGAAATATACTAAAATACCACCTGCTGCGCCAATTAATACAGCAGCACCAGCTGATGGAGCGCTTGGACCTGCAGTAATAGCCACTAGTCCGGCAATAGCGCCATTCATAGCCATTGTTACATCCATTTTTCCTGTCTTAATTAAGCTAACTAGAATTGCAGCAACCACACCACCACAAGCAGCCATATTAGTGTTCATAAATACTTGACTGACTGCAATAGCTGACGCTTCGTTGCTAACAATTAACTCAGATCCACCATTAAAACCAAACCATCCTAACCAAAGAATCCACACACCCAATGCAGCCATTGGTATATTTGAACCAGGTATAGGCAATGATGTTCCATCTGGTGCATATTTACCATTTCTTGGGCCTAGGACCATTACAACAGCTAAAGCTGCCGCAGCACCACAAAGATGAACTGTTCCTGAGCCAGCATAATCAGAGTATCCAACAACTCCACTTAAAAAACCGCCACCCCAGTTCCATGCACCCTGAATAGGATAAATTAAACCTGTTAGAACGATAGCAAATAAATAGAAAGGAATAAGCTTCATTCTTCCAGCAACAGCTCCTGAGACTATTGACATAGCGGTAGCAACAAAAACAACTTGAAAAAAGAAGTCAGCTTGTTGTGAATAATCCATGCCATAAGGCATACCTATTTCTTCATTAGGTAGTGAAGTTGATAGTCCAAATGAATTTGTACCAAATATAGAAGGTAAGACACCTTCAATAATGTATGAACCTGGGTACATAATTACAAAGCCACAAGCTAAGTACATGATACAAGCTATTGAGTATAAGCCTATATTTTTCGTTACAATTTCCGATACATCTTTTTTTTGCACAAGGCCTGCTTCTAGCATAGTAAAACCAGCTGCCATGAACATGACTAAAGCTCCAGCCATTACTGCGTAAAATGTATCTAAAGCAAATGCAATTTCTTCCATTTTTTACTCCTTATATAGCTTCAGAACCGGTTTCACCCGTTCTGATCCTGACGACTTCTTCGACAGATGTTATAAATAATTTTCCATCACCAATTTTTCCAGTCTGAGCTGTTGATACTATAGTTTCTTTAACTAAATCAACTTGAGAATCATCAACTAAAATTTCTAGCTTAACTTTTGGTAACGTATCTACAGAATATTCAGAACCTCTGTACATTTCTGTATGTCCTTTTTGTCTTCCATAACCTTTAACCTCAGTTATAGTGAGACCTTCGATTCCAGCGATTACTAAAGCCTCTCGAACTTCTTGAAGTTTAAAGGGCTTTATTATTGAAGTAATTAATTTCATTTTATATGAGGGTATTAGAAATTAAAGACTTGCTGAAACTGAAAACACTAATGCATCTTCGTCTGCGCCATAGCCATCATCTGAAAAATCAGAATATGCTAGTCCACAGTCATAAGATCCACATGAAAATCCATATGAGATAAGGAAGTTTGATCCGTATCCGTCATAATCACCATAAGAAAAAGAAACATCACCCAAAGCGTAGGACACTTCAGTGTAATCATAATCACCAAATGCAAATGAAACGCCTAAGTCTCCAAAGCTCAACCCTAGGTATGTTTCATCAAATGTCGCATCAGGAGTGCTGTCAATGTACTCGTAACTTATGTAACCGACATCTACACCAACACCACCAACTTCAAAGCCGTAACCCAAATATAGGTCTAACTCGCTTCCAGCACCATTATTAAAGTTTACATTTGAACCCCAGATACCAGCATAAAAACCAGATTCTGCTTCAAAATCAAAACCACCTTGAATAGCTGGAGCATCAGATTGAGTCATACCTCTCCAAATATAATCAGATGTGAATGATACATTTGCACTTACACCTGCAAAAGTAGGTAAAGAAATAATACCTAACATTAAAAATAATTTTTTCATTTTGTACTCCTTAGTATGAAAAATAATTTACGTTCATAGTTATCAATGCAATTTTGGTGCCAATAATAATTTTTTATATTTATTTTTAATAAGAGGTATAATTTTTATAACAATAAGGAGTAATCATATGGATTTAAAAAATAATATCGCATTAGTAACAGGTGGAGCTTCAGGCTTGGGAAGAGGTACAGTCGAACATTTTGTTTCAAGGGGTTGCAAGGTTGCTATATTAGATATTAATGATGAAAAAGCTAATGAAGTAATTGATTTGCTTGGAAAAGAAAATGTCATCTATGTAAATACCGATGTAATGAAAGAAGAGTCTGTAAAAAATGCCATTAACCTTATTAAAGAATCTTATGGAAAGCTGAACTTTGTTGTCAATTGCGCAGGCACAGGTTATGGAGCAAGAATACTTGGAAAGAATGGACCGCACCCTTTAGATATATTTAAATTTATAATCGATCTAAATCTTGTAGGTACTTTCAATGTTATGAGGCTTGGTGCTGAATTAATAGATTTAAACGAACCAGATGAAAAAGGCGAAAAAGGCGTTATTATAAATACTGCCTCTATTGCTGGTTATGAGGGTCAAATTGGCCAATCAGCATATGCAGCATCAAAAGCTGGTGTGATAGGAATGACTTTAACTTCTGCTAGAGATCTAGCAAGACATAGCATAAGAGTCTGTACTATAGCTCCAGGCATATTTGACACACCATTAATGGCTCTCGCTAAAGATGAAAACAAAGAAGCTCTTTTAAAATCAACACAATTTCCCCACAGATTTGGAGACGTTAAAGAATATGCCCAACTAGCTGAACACATTATTAATAATACCTATTTAAATGGAGAGACTATAAGGCTTGATTCAGCAATGAGAATGGAAGCTCAATAGGTCCTATTGAGTTGCAACCCAATAGGTCATAGCAATAACAGTCACTATTACAAGAAATAAAATGACATTAGCGTCTGATTTGCTATCTTCATTAGTTTCTTTTGACTCATAATACTTTTCAAAATCATCATTATTCATAATTAGTCTCCGTGTTTTATAACAACTCTTCCAACTTGCTTGCCTTGTAAGATTTTTGTAATCTCATCTCCTATATTGTCTAGCGTTACAATTTTACTATAGTCACTTATATCAAGTGACCATTCGTTTGAGAAAAGATTCCAAATTTCTTTCTTAAAATTTATATCTGATTCAGCTGAGTCAATACCAATTAATGACACGCCTCTTAATATGAAAGGGAACACTGAGGATGTAAATTTCATACCAGCTACATTTCCACAACATGCAACACTCCCGTGACTCTCAATCATCGAAAGCATTTTTGATAAAATATCACCGCCTACCGTATCGATACCTCCTGAGTAAATTGCCTTATCTAGTGCTTTGACCGGCTCAGACATAAACTCATTTCTGTCTATAGTGTTTGAAACGCCCATTTTAGTTAATAAATCTATTTCATTAGGCTTGCCAGTAATTGCATGAACTTCAAATTTTAAGTGAGATAATAAAGTTACGGCTATAGAACCAACACCACCGGTTGCTCCAGAAACTAAAAATGGTTTATCAAAAGTAACATTGTTATCTAAAACTTTTTTAACACAGGCTCCAGCTGTAAGGCCTGCTGTTCCTAATGACATAGCATTTACAAGAGAAAGGTTAGAGGGAAGAGGTACTACCCAATCTTCAGGTATTTGGACTAACTCTCCAAAACCTCCAAATACAGACATTCCAATTTTATAACCAGTTGCTAGGACTTGATCACCAGTTTTAAACTTATCTGATGATGACTCTATAATTTCTCCAGCAACATCAATACCTGGAACAAAAGGGTAAGACGAAGCTACGCCTTTTACACCAGAAGCAGCTAAAGCATCTTTATAATTAAGAGAAGAGTAGCGAACTCTAATTAATACATTACCTTCTAAAATTTCTCTCATCTCAAGCTCTTTAATAGAGCCTGAGTAAACTCCATCCAACTCATCCACTAGATATGCTTTATATTTCATTAGACGTTATTCAGATAAATATTTTTCGGCATCCAAAGCAGCCATACAACCAAAGCCAGCTGAAGTTACCGCTTGTCGATAAACTTGATCAGAAACATCTCCTGCAGCAAAAACACCATCAACCGAAGTGGAGGTTACCATACCCGAAGTGCCTGATTTTATTTTAATATAACCATTATCCATTTCGAGCTGACCTTCAAAAATTTCAGTATTTGGTTTATGTCCAATAGCTATAAACACACCCATTACAGAAAGCTGCTTTTCCTTACCTTCAGATTCAAGCATTACCCCATTTACACCCATCTGATCTCCAAGAACTTCTTTTAATTGACTATTCCAAAGTATTTCAATTTTTCCATTGGATTCTTCTCTGAAAACTCTTTCTTGTAATATTTTTTCAGCTCTAAATTCATCGCGTCTATGAACTATATACACTTTTGAGCATATTCTTGATAAATATAATGCTTCTTCAACAGCTGTATTTCCTCCACCAACAACTACAACTTCTTGATCCTTATAAAAAAATCCATCACATGTAGCACAAGCAGATACACCTTTTCCTAAAAATTCTTTTTCTGAGGGGAGTCCTAAATACATTGCACTTGCACCAGTAGATATAATTAAAGAATCGCAGGTATAAGTTTTAGTGCCTTTAAGAACAAAAGGTTTTGATGAAAGGTCAACTTCGTTAATGTGATCATTAACAACTTCAACACCAAATTGCTGTGAATGTTTTTTCATTCTTTCCATCAGCTCAGGACCCTGAAGACCATCGCTATCACCAGGCCAATTTTCTACATCTGTTGTTGTAGTAAGTTGACCTCCCTCTTGAGAACCAGCGATTACTATTGGATTTAAGCTAGCCCTTGCTGCATAAATACTTGCTGAATATCCAGCTGGACCAGAACCTAATATAATTAATTTGTTATGATTATCAGACATGCATGTGATTATAATTGAATATAAACATTTTTGATTGAATAAACATATAATTTATAAATAAACTACTAAAAAATTACTGTGATACCTAATTACGTAAAAAATACTTTACTAAATTTCCTTAGCTTTTTTTTAATAGCATTTTCTTTATATATATTTATTGCTCTCATATCATATGATTCAAGCGATCCTGGATTTTTTTATAAGACATCTTCAGTTACTGTAAATAACCTAGGAGGTCCTCTCGGTGCAAATATTTCTGATTTTTTATTTACTATATTTGGACTAGGGTCATATTTAATATTAGTTATTGGAGTAATATGGGCACTTCAAACAATATTTTTTAGCGATCCCTATAATTCGAAAATTAAAATAACTGTAAGAGTTGTAAGCTCTATTATTTTATTAATTAGTTTTTGTTCGATTCTTGAATATTATTTCCTTAACAATAGCGGTGGTTATTTAGGAAAGATTTTTTTTATAAACATATCTAACTTCTTAGGTTTTATAGGAAGCTTAATTTTCCTTGTTATTTTTATTATCCCAGCATCTTCCTTATCATTTAATTTCTCATGGCTTACTGCTATGGATGTAGTAGGAAACCTATTAATTAAATTTTTAGATTTATTTCAGATGTCTGTTAAACAAGTTTTTAATTTTATTTTAAAAAACCTTTTTAAATTTTATGAACGACTTAAAAAAATTAGAGACGTTAAACAAATTAAAAAAGAAGAGACTAAAAATTTAAAATCAAAAATCGTACCTTCAAAAAAAATTAATGAAACAATAGAAATAAGTAATTCTTTAGACTCTCCTCTGCAACCTGATCTTCCTAATACATCTGAGCCTCCAATAAAAGTGGTTGAATCCAAAGAAATTATTTCTGAGATACCTCAGAAAAAAACCATAATGCCAAGCACAGAGTTGTTGGATAGGGCTCTTGATGATGGCTCTTCACTTACTGAAGAAGAATTAAGTCAAATAGCTTCTCTTCTTGAAACCAAACTTGAAGAATTTGGAATTGAAGCTACTGTTGAGTCAGTTCTACCAGGACCAGTTGTTACTAGATTTGAAATTCAACCAGCTCCTGGAACCAAAGCTAGCAAGATCACTAATATAGCTCAGGATATAGCTAGATCATTATCAGTAAGCAGTGTCAGAGTTGTAGAGGTAATTGAAGGAAAATCTTATGTTGGTATTGAGATACCTAATACTAATAGGAAAATGGTTCGTTTGACCGAAATATTATCTTCACAAGCATTTAAAAAATCTTCATCTAATTTAACATTAGCCTTAGGTCATGATATTTCAGGAAATCCCGTTGTAGTTGATTTAGCAAAAATGCCCCATCTTTTAGTTGCAGGTACAACCGGTTCTGGAAAATCTGTTGGTGTTAATGCTATGTTGCTGAGCCTTTTATTTAAATCAGATCCAAAGGATGTCAGGTTAATTTTGATAGACCCTAAAATGTTAGAGCTTTCTGTTTACGATGGAATCCCACATTTATTAACACCTGTGATAACCGATATGACTGATGCTTCAAACGGTTTGAGATGGTGTGTGGTTGAGATGGACAGAAGATATAAGCTGATGTCATTGATGGGAGTTAGAAATCTCGCAGGCTTTAATAAAAAAGTTGAAGATGCCGCTGCAAATGGAAAACAAATAATTAATCCGTTACATCCAGAAGACGAAGAATACCTTGAAGTACTTCCATCGATTGTTGTTGTTGTTGATGAGTTTGCTGACATGATGATGCTAGTTGGTAAAAAAGTTGAACACTTAATTGCAAGAATTGCTCAAAAAGCAAGAGCAGCTGGCATACATTTAATACTTGCAACTCAAAGACCTTCTGTTGATGTAATTACAGGACTTATAAAAGCAAATATTCCAACAAGAATAGGGTTTCAGGTATCAACAAAAATTGATTCAAGAACAATACTAGATCAAGGTGGAGCTGAACAACTTTTAGGTTATGGTGACATGCTTTATTTACCTCCAGGTGTTGGTGTTCCTATTAGAGTCCATGGTGCATTTGTAGGAGATGATGAGGTGCATAGAGTGGTAAATGATTGGAAATCAAGAGCTGAACCAGAATACATTGATGACATTGTTTCGTCCGCTCAAGAAACAGGTCCAATCCCTGGCTGGTCAGGCTCAGAAAGTTCTTCATCTGAAGATGATGATGATTTGTACGACGAAGCTGTAAATTTTGTTTTAGAGTCAAGAAGAGCATCAATCTCTGCTGTTCAAAGAAAGCTAAGAATAGGTTACAACAGGGCAGCTAGATTAATAGAATCAATGGAAGAGGCTGGTCTTGTATCAGAAATGAGTTCTAATGGATCAAGAGAAGTTCTTGTACCAAAAAGAGATTAGTTTGCATAAAATATTATTAGTCCTATTCTTTTCATCATGCATTTATTCTGCTGATCCTGTTCAAATTGCCAATGAATTAATAAATAAGAATTTATATTTTACTCAAAAGACCAATACAGGTATTGAAGAAGTTAGTTCAAAAGGGGAGATTATTAGAAGAAATAACAGTATTGAAATTACAATAGATTATCCTTCAAAAGAAAAATATATTATTCAAGATTCATTAATTGAAATTTATGATTATGAATTCAACCAGTATCAAATATTTGAAATAAACGATGATAATTCTTTCATAATTGATTTTTTTTATAATGGTATTGACGTTACTGATGTTAAGAATGATGAGAATAATTCATTTACTGTTAGTAAAAATAAAAATGATTTTTTTGTAAAAATAATCTCAGAATCTAAATTTATAATTAGCTACAGCGACAATATGAATTACAAAAATACTATTGTTTTTGAGGTTTTAGATAAAAAATGAATATCTTATTTATAGGTCTTGGAGGTTTTCTTGGTGCAACTTCGAGGTATTTATTAAATGAAGCAATACTTAAATATATTCCATCAAACTTTCCAATAGGAATACTTGCAATAAATATAGTTGGCTGTTTTTTGATTGGATTTCTTATTGGGGAGTCATTAACAGCAAAAGATGATTTTTATTATTTTTTAATTATTGGTTTTTTAGGATCTTTTACAACCATGTCAGCATTTAGCTATCAAAGTATAGAATTACTTAATACTAATATTTTATTAGCGTGTTCATATATAATGCTCACGATATTTTTAACAATTTTTGCTACCTTTATTGGTATTAACTTTTCTAAATAAATATGATCGATATAAAATATTTAAGAGATGACATTAATTCTGTAAGAAAGTCTCTTGAAAGACGAGGTTATACTTTAGATATAGAAAAATTTAATTCCCTTGATTCTGATAGAAAAAAACTTCAAGTTAATGTTGAGAATCTTCAATCTACTAGAAAAAAATTATCTCAGGCTTTTGGTGAGCTTAAGGCTTCAGACTCTGACACATCTTCACTTAAGAAAGAAATTGATAGCGTTAATGACAATCTTAAGAAAGAAAATGATTTGCTAAATTCTTTACTAGAAGAACTTAATGTTTTTCTTTTAGACATACCAAACATCCCGGACGAATCAACACCAAATGGTTTAAATGAAAATGAAAATGTATTAATTAGAAAATTTGGAGATATAACCTCAAATAATAAGGTTGATCACATTGATTTAACAAAAAAAATTGATACTGATTTGGCTTCTAAATTAGCCGGCTCAAGGTTTGCTGTACTAAAGGGTAGCTTAGCCAAACTTCAAAGAGCTTTAATTTCTATGATGCTAGATGTTGCGCATAAAAATGGTTATGAAGAATATTACTTACCATATATGGCAAATAGAGATTCTTTAATTGGAACAGGAAATTTACCTAAATTTGAAGAAGATTTATTTAAAACATCTGAAAATCTTTACTTAATCCCAACAGGTGAGGTTCCCCTTACTAATATTTACAGAGATGTTGTTTTAAATGAAGATCAGTTACCTATAAAGCTAACCTCGCATACACCATGCTTTAGATCAGAGGCTGGCAGTTATGGTAAAGATACTAAAGGGCTAATAAGACAGCATCAGTTTGAGAAAATTGAGTTATTTAAAATTGCAAATCCTAAATTTTCAATGGATGAACTAGATGGATTGTTAAAAAATGCTGAAGAAATACTTCAGCTGTTAGAGCTCCCATATCAAGTAGTTCAATTATGCGCTGGAGATATAGGCTTTTCGTCATGTAAAACCTTTGATATTGAGGTATGGATGCCAAGCCAAAATAAGTATAGAGAGATATCTTCTTGTTCTAATTTTAGTGATTTTCAGGCGAGACGTTCTAATATAAAAATTAAATCTAAAGATGGTAAGTATTTTGCTCATACAATTAATGGCTCAGGTTTGGCTGTTGGAAGAACACTAATAGCTCTCCTAGAAAATAGATATGACGGTTCTAGTTATATTAAATTACCAAGTATTTTAGAAAAGTATTATGGCTCTTTAGATTTAGAAATTTAATATTCAAGCCATTTAATCTATTAATAAATGTCACTTAAAATTCACAGAAAAAGTGCATTAAAATTCTTGTTAATTTAGAACATAATGTTCATAATGCTCTTAATATTTATAACGAGGATATTTCTATGTTTAATAACACTAAGCACCTTTTAACTGGGTTCTTTTTAATTTCACTATTTTCTTTAAACACCATTGCTTCTAACGATACCACTTCGGCATTGAGAGGAGATGCAGGTGTTGCTGAAGCAACTGTTGTTGTTACCAATTTAGCTACTGGTATAAGCAAAACAACATCTTCAGATGCTAATGGTGTCTTTTCTGTCGGTAACTTAAAGCCGGGTGGACCATACAAAATTTCTATATCTAAATCAGGATATGCCACTGAAACATTAGATAATGTATATCTTACTGTTTCTGAGACTGCTAAGGTTTCTGTTGATTTGGTTTTATCAAGTGACATAGATGACGTCGTTGTTACTGGAACAAGAACAGCATCAGTTCAAACATCGTTAGCTGTTACTGCGCAAGATATTGAAAACATTCCTAGCATTGAGAGATCTATATCTGACTACGTTAAAAAAGATTCAAGAATATTTGTAGAAGGAACATCAAGAAATGCAACCATTTCAGTATCAGGTACTAACAACAGATATAACAACTTTACTGTTGATGGTATTGAGCAGAATGACCAGCTAGGTCTAAATGCTAACGGTTTCCCATCAGTTAGAAATCCTATTAGTATTGAAACAATAGAACAAATCCAAGTTGACATTAGTCCTTTTGATGTTTCAAAAGGTAACTTTACTGGTGCTAGCATCAATGCTGTAACCAAATCGGGTACTAATGAGTTTAAGGGTTCATATTATGAATACAGTACTGATGAAGATAACGTTGGTGAGCTAAACGGTCAAAAGCCAAGTCAATTTAGTGATGAAACTAAAGGCTTTACTTTAGGTGGACCAATTATAAAAGATAAGCTTTTCTTTTTTGCATCACAAGAAGAGTTTACTTCAGTTACTCCTGCTGAACCATATACATATAAGGTTGCTACACAGGCTTTAGTTGATGAAATAGCTGCTAAGACAAAAGAACTATATGGATATGATCCAGGTACTACATCTTTCTTACCACCACCAGAAATAGCTGATAAAGAATTGCTTAAATTAGATTGGTATATTAATGACAGTCACAGACTTGAATACGTCTATAGTTACTCAGAAGACAATACTGTAAGACCTTATAATTACGACATAAGATTTAGCTCTCATTATTATAACTATCCTGCAACTACTGAAAAAGATACTTATGCATACTATGGTGATATCTCTGATAATCTTTACGTCCAAGTGAAATACTCTGAAGTTGAATGGGCAAATGATCAGGATGCTTTAGGCGGTGAAGATTTTCCAGAAGTAAGAATTCTTATTTCTAACCCTGACGGCTCTTTTACAGGAGACGTAAATGAAAACATTTTCTTAGGACCAGATAAGTACAGAAGTGCTAACGAAGGTTTTGCTTTTGATGAAATCCTTAATTTAAAAGCTGTATATACAATGGGTGACCATGAAATAACGGTAGGCTATGACAGTATTGATAAAGAATTAGGTAACTTATTTATATCAAGAGAAAATGGTGCATACCAGTTTAAAGGTGTTCAAAATTATTATGACGGCATACCTTCATTCTTTAGATTTAATAAATCTGCTACTGGTGATCCATACTATGCAATGGCTGGATTTAGCGGAACTTTTGAATCTATTTATATTCAAGATAAGTACTATCTTTCTGACATACTAACTATAAATTATGGCTTAAGATATGACAGTTTTGAGATGGATATGGGTCCTGCGTATAATGAATATGGTTCAGGTTTACTTGGTTTTAGAAACGATACTCCTGCAAGCACAAGTATTCTTCAGCCAAGATTTGGATTCCAGCTTGATGCAACTGATCTTGATTTATTTAGCTCAGATAGAATCGTTTCTGCTGAATTGAGAGGTGGATACGGTTTATTTGCTGGTAGAGTACCAAATGTATGGCTAGCTAGTCCATTCGCTAATTCAGGTGTTGTCCAATATGGATCTAGGTATTTCGATCCATGTCAAACAGCAGGAGATAGAACTTGTTTCAAAGCACCTGAAACAATCTATCAAGATTTCCCGTATTCAGAGTTTGCAAGCACAAGTTCTGCTCAAGCTATAGATCCGAGCTATGACACTCCATCTACTTGGAAATTAAATCTTGAATTACTATTAACTACTGCTAATGGTTATGACTTAAAAATTGCATATAACAGAGATGATGCTAAAGATGGTATTGGTTTCTCAGATGCTTCAGCAACTGCAGATCAAGTGGGCAAAACTGGTATTGTCACATACGATTCTCGTTATGCTTTCTATGTAACTAATGCTGAAGGCACTAGCTCTGATTCAATTACTCTATCGTTAGATAAAGATTTTGATAACGGAGTAAGTGTTTTTGCAAGTTACACAGGCATTGATGCTGAGTCTGGATGGCAAGGTACTTCATCTCAGCTTTCATCAAACTTAGAGTATATGCCAAGAGTTGATCTAATGAATGTTGGTGTTGGAAATACTCCATGGGCTGTTGAGAATAGATTGGTAGCTGGGTTAAATTACACAGCTAACATTTTTGCTAACGCTCCAACTAATATCTCACTATTCTATAAAGTATATTCTGGAAGAAGATTTAGCTATGTATTTGATGGAATGGATGACGGATACGATGACGCTAGTACTCTTTTATACATACCAACAGCTGGCGATCCAAATGTTGTGTATAGCGGAGTTACTGAAGGAGAGGTTCTAAATCATGTAGCTGGTTTAGGCACACCAGGCTCACACGTCAAAGCTAATACTGGTGAACTTCCTTATACCAGACAGTTAGACATGAGAATCGCTCAAGAAATACCTACAATAAGAGATCATAAATTTGTGATTTACTTTGATTTATTAAATGTTCTTAACTATATCAATGAGGATAAAGGACATTCATACTTTCAAAGATACAATACAAGAACTACACTTGATACAAGTGGTTTAGATGATCAGGGCAGGATTGTGATCACTGGTGTTGACAACTCTTCTGCTTCTATTGATAGCTATGCTTCAAGATACAGAATGCAATTAGGTTTTACATATAAATTCTAATTTGTAACTTTAAAATAAAAAAGGCAGTAT
>CBFHIO010000014.1:0-17806 GCA_965656035.1 Gammaproteobacteria bacterium
TTGGTATGGCACACAGAGGAAGGTTAAACTTATTGGTAAACGTATTAGGCAAATTGCCAAAAGATTTATTTTCTGCATTTGACGAAAAAGATACTCCTGAGGGTGCCAATACTGGAGATGTAAAATATCACCTTGGATTTTCATCAAATATTGATACTCCAGGTGGAGAGGTTCATGTTTCCCTAAATAATAACCCTTCTCATTTGGAGATTGTTGATCCCGTGGTGCTTGGTTCTGTAAGGGCTAGACAGGATAGATTAGATGACAAGGATAGAAAAAAAGTTGTACCAGTTTTACTTCATGGAGACGCATCATTTTCTGGTCAAGGTGTTGTGATGGAATCATTGCAAATGTCTCAAACTAGAGGGTTTAATGTTGGTGGAACCATTCACATTGTAGTTAATAATCAAATTGGATTTACAACAAGCAATAAACTTGATGCTAGATCAACCGACTATGCAACTGATGTTGCTAAGATGATCCAAGCTCCAGTAGTTCATGTAAATGGTGATGATCCAGAAATGGTAGTAAAAGCAGTTAAAGTTGCATGCAAGTATCGAGCAGAATTTAACAAAGATGTTGTTATTGATTTATTCTGTTATCGAAGAAGAGGCCATAATGAAGCTGATGATCCATCGGCAACACAGCCAAATATGTATAAGGCAATTGCTAAACATCCATCTGTCCTTAAACAATACCAAGAACAGCTTATAAAAGAAGGTTTTATTTCGGATGAATCTGCAAAAGAAATTAAAAATACATATAGAAAATCTCTAGAGAGTGGTGAAACTGTAGCAAAAAGCTTATCTAAATATTCAAATAATGAGTTATGGTTTGATTGGACAGAATACCTAGACGTTTTATGGTGGCCACCGGTTGATACCACATTTGATCAAAAGAAATTTAAAGAGCTTGGAAATCAAATAAATGAAGTACCAACTACATTTAATCTTGGAACACAAGCATCAAAAATTTTTAATGATAGAAAAAAAATGAATGCTGGTGAACTCGATGTAAATTGGGGTTTTGCTGAAATCATGTCGTATGCAACGTTACTATCAGAAGGCTACCCGATAAGAATAACTGGCCAAGATGTTCGCAGAGGAACTTTTTCTCATAGGCATGCATGCGTTTTTGATAAAGAATCAGGCAAAGGTTATATTCCACTATTAAAAATTGCTAAGGAACACAATACAAGGTTTGATATCTATGACTCATTACTTTCAGAAGAAGCTGTTTTGGGTTTTGAATATGGATATTCAGCAACATGGCCAACAGGTTTAACTATTTGGGAAGCTCAATTCGGAGACTTTGTAAATGGCGCTCAGGTTGTTATTGATCAATTTATAGTGTCAGCCCAACATAAGTGGGAAAGATTATCTGGTTTAGTGATGCTTTTGCCTCATGGGTATGAAGGGCAAGGACCTGAACATAGCAGTGCTAGAATTGAGAGATTTCTGCAATTGTGTGCAGCAGAAAATATACAAGTATGCGTACCTAGTTCACCATCTCAGATATTCCATTTGCTTAGAAGACAAGCAATAAGAAAAATGAGAACACCTCTCATAGTTATTTCACCAAAGAGTTTGTTAAGAAGCCCAAGCGCAACATCTTCAATTACTGATCTTACAAAAGGATCTTTTGAGTGTGTTATTGATAGCGATTCCAAGAAAAAATCTAGTATCAAAAAAATTATATTATGTTCTGGTAAGGTTTTTTATGATCTTGAAAACAAAAGAATTCAAGACAAAAAAGATCATATCGCAATTATTAGGATAGAACAGTTATACCCATTTCCATATGATGACTTGGAGGAATGCCTTAAAAAATATAAAAATGTTAATGAGATTATTTGGTGTCAAGAAGAACCAGCAAATCAGGGAGCTTGGTTCAGTCACAGGCATAGATTGCAAAGAGTTTTAGATAGATTAGAATTTGAAAATGAAATTTCTATGGTGAGCAGACCTCCTGCAGCTGCTCCAGCTGTAGGAATGATGAAATTGCATCTTGAACAACAAAATAATCTTATAGAGGAAGCTTTAAAATAGGGATAATTATGGTAATTGAAATTAAATCACCAACATTTCCAGAATCTGTTGCCGATGGAACTGTTGCAAATTGGTTAAAAAAAGAGGGTGAACAAGTAAACCAGGATGAAATACTTGCAGAGATTGAAACAGATAAAGTTGTCCTGGAGGTTGTTGCCCCAACTAATGGCGTACTAACAAAAATTATTAAAAAAGAAGGGGATGTCGTCAACAGTGCCGAGGTTATTGGTGAATTTGATGAAGATCAAGAAGTAAAATCATTAAAAGAAGAAAAAACCGAAGCTAAAGCAGAAGAGCTTCAAGATGAAACTCAAATAATAAAAGCTACAAACAAAAAATCCGGTCCAGCTGTTAAGAAGATTGTTGCTGAAAATAATATTGATCCTGAAGCCATAGAGTCCTCAAGAAAAGATAACAGGCTAACAAAAGCTGATGTAATAAACCATCTTGAATCTCAGCATAAAAATGCACAAGGTTCAGTCGCAGTCTCATCAAGACCTGAAAAACGAGTACCCATGACAAGGTTAAGAAGTACTATTGCTAAAAGACTAGTTTCAGTTCAGCAAGAAACTGCAATGCTAACGACCTTTAATGAAGTTGATATGTTGCCTATCAAAGAGCTGCGTAGTAAATATGGTCAAGAGTTTGAAAAGCAACATGGAATAAAGTTAGGTTTTATGGGCTTTTTTGTTATTGCTGCAGTTCAAGCATTAAAGAAATTCCCAATAGTTAATGCTTCTATTGACGGCTCAGATGTTGTCTATCATGGATATCAAGATATAGGTGTTGCTGTTTCTACAGAAAGAGGTCTAGTTGTTCCAATCATCAAGGATGCTGATACTAAATCTCTGCCTGATCTTGAGAGGTCGATTTTTGAGTATTCAGAGAAAGCTAGAGACAGCAAGCTCACAATTGATGAGATGCAAGGCGGTACTTTTACTATATCAAATGGTGGAGTCTTTGGATCTTTACTATCGACACCAATATTAAATGCACCACAAACTGCAATTCTTGGTATGCATGCAATTCAAGAGAGGCCAGTAGCTGTAAATGGTCAAGTTGTAATAAGGCCAATGATGTATTTAGCAATGAGCTATGACCATAGGCTTCTAGATGGTAAAGAAGCGGTTCGATTCCTGGTTTCTATTAAAGAACAACTTGAATCACCAGAAAGACTGTTATTAAACTTATAAATAAAAAGAGGAAATTTATGTTTGATGTTGTTGTAATAGGTGGAGGGCCAGCAGGATATGTAGCGGCAATCAGATCGTCTCAATTGGGATTAAAAACTGCCTGCATTGAAGAGTATACCGATTTGGAAAGCAACCCAATATTTGGTGGCACTTGTTTAAATGTTGGTTGTATACCGTCTAAGGCTCTTTTGGATTCTTCTCACAGATACCATGATGCTGCAAATCACCTAAAAATACACGGTATAGATATCAAGAATGTTGAATTAGACCTTCCCGCCATGATGAAAAGAAAAGATGACATTGTAAAAAAACTTACAGGTGGAATCGATGGTTTATTTGCAGCAAATAAAGTTACTCCAATTGCTGGAAGAGCTAAGGTGATTGCAAATCAGAAAGTAGAAATAACAAACTCCAATGGTGAAGTTGAAACAATTGAGTCTAAAAACATTATTATTGCTACAGGATCATCACCTATAGAAATTGGTTCTGCAAAATTTGATAATAAAAATATTTTAGATAGCACTGGTGCTCTAGAAATTGATACTGTTCCTAAGACTCTTGGAGTTATTGGTGCTGGTGTTATAGGTTTGGAATTAGGAAGTGTTTGGTCTAGGCTTGGTTCGCAAGTGACTATAATCGAAGCAATGGATAATTTTTTATCCATGGCTGATAAAGAGATTGCAAAGGAAACACTTAAAGATTTTAAAAAACAAGGGCTCGATATTAAACTGGGATGTAAGCTAACTTCATCTAAAAGTCTTAAAGATTCTGTGAATATTACCTATGAGACTGAAGGTTCATCAGAGGAGATGAAGTTTGATAAATTAATAGTTGCAGTTGGAAGGAAGCCTAATACCAAAGATATTTTTTCTGAGGATTCAGGCGTTAAACTTGATGAAAAAGGTTTCATAAATGTCGATGAGCATTGTCAAACAGATGTTGCAAATATTTGGGCCATAGGCGATGTTGTCAGAGGACCCATGCTAGCGCATAAAGGCAGCGAAGAGGGAATTATGGTTGCAGAAAGAATTGCTGGAAAACATGCTGAAATGAATTACGACTTGGTGCCTTCTGTTATATATACACATCCAGAAATTGCTTGGGTTGGTAAAAATGAAGAAGAATTAAAAAATGAAAGTATCGAGTACAAGGTAGGAAAGTTTCCTTTTGCAGCAAGTGGTAGAGCCTTGGCAGTCGACCAGTCAGTTGGTTTCGTTAAGCTTCTTTCTGACGCAGTCACAGACACAATTTTAGGAGTCCATGTATTCGGGCCGTCTGCTGCAGAAATTGTTCAACAAGCATTAATATCTATGGAATTTGGGGCCAGCTCAGAAGATCTTGGGTTAACAATATTTAGTCACCCAACAGTTTCTGAAGCTCTTCATGAAGCCGCTTTGGCTGTAAATAATGAAGCTATACATATAGGAAATAAAAGAAAATGAATTTACACGAATTTCAAGGCAAAAAGCTCTTTGCGCAATATAATTTACCAGTATCAACTAGCAAAGTTATTTATGAAGCAGAAGACGCTCATATGGCTTGTAGAGATATTGGCGGCTCCAAATGGGTTGTCAAAGCTCAAGTTCATGCTGGTGGCAGGGGTAAGGCTGGAGGAGTGGAGCTAGTAAACACTCCAGAAGAGGCAGTTTCATTTGCAAAAAAATGGTTAGGTAAGAGGCTAGTAACCTATCAAACAGATAATAAAGGCCAATTAGTAAACTCTATTCTTGTTGAGGAGTGCACTGACATTTCAGAAGAATTATATTTAAGTGCTGTAATAGATAGAGATTCTCAAAGGGTTGTATTTATTGGATCTAGTGAGGGTGGAGTAAATATTGAAGATGTTGCTAAAAACTCACCAGACAAAATTATTTACGAACCTATAGATCCCCTATGCGGAGCTCAAGGTTTTCAAGCAAGAAAAATTGCAAAAGTTTTAAAGTTAAACAATGAGCAAACTAAACAATTTACTCCAATGCTTAAAAACCTGATGAAATTATTTGTTGAGAAGGACTTAAGCTTGCTGGAAATCAATCCTTTGGTCATTACAAGTGGAGGATTGTTACATTGCTTAGATGCAAAAATTAACATTGATTCTAATGCCTTATACCGACAACCTGATATAGCCGAAATGCATGATCCGTCACAAGATGACCCAAGGGAGTCTGAGGCAGCTAAAAATGATTTAAGTTACGTTTCTTTAGATGGAAATATTGGCTGTATGGTTAATGGAGCAGGCCTCGCCATGGGAACAATGGATACGATAAAGTATTTTGGAGGAAATCCTGCAAATTTCCTAGATGTTGGTGGTACTGCAACACAAGAAAGAGTATCTAAAGCATTTAAAATTATTTTGGATGACCCAGAGGTAAAGGTTGTTTTGGTTAATATTTTTGGTGGAATAGTAAGGTGTGACTTAATTGCAGAAGGTGTATTAGCAGCCATCGAAGAGGTAGGGGTTGAAATACCTGTTGTGGTTAGACTTGAGGGTAATAATGCAGATCTAGGTTCAGAAATTTTATCTAAAGCTAATATAAAAATTGAAAGTATTAATAATCTTGGCGATGCTGCCAAGAAAGCGGTGGAATTAGCAAAATGAGTATTTTAGTCAATAAAGATACAAGGGTTATTGTTCAAGGGTTTACTGGCTCTCAGGCGACATTGCATTCAGAGCAAGCTATAGAGTATGGGACCAATATTGTTGGAGGCATAACTCCAGGAAAGGGTGGTCAAACACATCTGGGAAAACCAGTTTTTGATACTATGGATGAGGCTGTTAAAAATGTTAAACCAAATGCATCATTAATTTTTGTTCCAGCACCTTTTTGTAAAGACTCTATTCTTGAAGCTGCAGAATCGGGTATAGAATTAATTGTATGTATCACTGAGGGAGTTCCCACATTAGATATGATTGATGTTAAGAAGAGAGTGGATGAGTTAGGCTTAACACTTATTGGTCCTAATTGCCCTGGCTTAATAACACCAGGAGAAGCTAAGTTAGGTATTATGCCTGCAAGTATTCATATGCCAGGATCAATAGGTATTATTTCAAGATCAGGCACATTAACTTATGAGGCAGTGAAGCAAACAACTGATTTAGGTTTCGGCCAAAGTAGCTGTGTGGGTATCGGTGGAGACCCGATTCCAGGGTCATCCTTTATTGACATACTTAAGTTATTTGAAAATGATTCGCAAACTGAAGCCATCGTCATGGTTGGAGAAATTGGCGGAACGGCCGAAGAGGATGCAGCAGAGTTTATCAAGAATAATGTGACTAAGCCTGTAATATCATACATCGCAGGTCAAACCGCTCCAGCTGGAAAAAGAATGGGTCATGCTGGTGCAATAATCGCTGGAGGCAAAGGTACTGCTGCAGATAAAATTGCTAAATTAAAAGAATGTGGAGTTCATATAGCTGATAATTTAGTCGAGATTGGTTCAACAGTTGCAAAAGTACTTAACAAATAGCTTCAACTCTTTGAATAGATTTTCTAATTATCGATCTAAGCCTAAATACTGCCATAATGGCAAATATACTTAACCCAATTATCATTCCATACCACATTCCTGCAGCACCCAAAGGTTGATTAAAGCCAGTCATGGTTAAATAATACCCAATAGGCATAGCAAACATCCAATAGGATATAAATAAAAGTATCATCGGCACAAATGTGTCTTTAAATCCTCTCAAGCTGCCAAGTGCACCCATTTGAATACCATCTGGTAGCTGAAAAATTGCTGCAAAAATTAATAAATAAACAGCAAGAGAAAATATAATTTCATCAGTTGTATAGATGCTAACTATAAGTTCTCTAAAAATTAAAATTAAAATCACGTTCATTAATGCAGTGAGAATACATAAGTAGATGGTTGATAAAGATGCTACCTTAGCTTGCCTATAATTTTTTTCACCTATTAAATTACCAACCCTAGTTGAAGCAGCCAACCCAACTGCTAGAGGCACCATGAAAAATAAGCTTGCAACATTTATTGCTATAGCATGACTGGCAACAATATTTTCACCTAATATACCAAGAATAATTTGGGCACCTGAAAACATACTTAGCTCTATAAAAATACCAAATCCGATTGGCAACCCAAGCTTGAATACTTCTTTTGTTGTTTCATATGAGGGAGGTGTAAAGGCTGAAAAGGGCTTAGTGATCTCATACTTTTTGTTTAATTTTATATAAATAAAAATTGCAATCATCATAATAAATGAAACAATTGAAGTAGCTATACCGCAACCAACGCCACCTAATTTAGGTGCACCAAACCACCCATAAACAAATATTAAATCCAGTGGAATGTTTAAAATCATTCCAAAAACTGCAATATAAAATACAGGTTTTGTTAACGTCATACCTTCGCTGTAACACCTTAAACATGTAAATATTGTTATAAATGCAAAACCAAAGGCAACGGCTTTAAGGTATTTTTCTGAAATATCGGTAACACTTTTATCAATTGGTAAAATATCTAAAATTATCCCCATATTCATGTAAAGAAAAGCAATTAGAAATCCTAAAAATATTGCTAGCCATAAAACTTCTCTAAGTTTCTGACCAATGAGTTGGAATTCTTTTGCTCCATATAACTGTGCAACTATTGGAGTTACTGCAAAAATTACACCTGAAAAAAACATAAAAATAGTCATTGAAAAAGCATTACCTACAGCAAGTCCTGCAAGATCAGACGCACTGGCTCTTCCCGCAATTATTGTATCTGTAGTGCCCATAAGAGCATATGATAATTGTGATCCAAATATTGGAAATCCAATATTAAAGAGATGCTTAAATTCTTTTAAATATTTTTTAATCAATTTTTATGAAATAATTTTCTCGCTACTTTATCATATTAAAATATCACCTTAGGAGATTATTATCAGAAAAGACAATAGACCATATTGGCTAAAAAAATTTATTACTAAAGTTAACAAAATCTATGTACGGCAATTTTTAGAGCCTCAATTCGATTATCTTGGCAAAGGTGGCGCATATTTCAAACCAAGGTATATAAAAGTATTTGGAGGCAATGTTTCAATTGATGATTATCCAACTTTAATAGGCTCCAAAGATGCACACATTCAATTCACTTCTTGGGATATTGGTGATCATAAAGGTGAAATAAAAATTGGCAAATTTTGTTTAATTACTCCAGGTGTAAGAATAATGTCTGCTACCAGAGTGGTTATTGGAGATGCTTGTATGATAGCTCATGGCGCATATATTTCTGATGCAGATTGGCATGGAATATATGATAGAGCTAAGCCTGTTGGGAATACTAAGCCCGTAGTCTTAGAAGATAATGTTTGGATTGGCGACAGTGCAATCATATGCAAAGGGGTAACTATTGGTAAAAATAGCATTATTGGAGCTGGTGCTGTTGTTACAAAAAATGTACCTCCAAACTCAATATTTGCAGGTAACCCAGCCAGACTAGTCAAAAATTTAGATGATGTTAAATTTAATACTAGAGCAAACTTTTTAGAAGATCCTTCAAAGCTTGCTAAGGAGTTCGACGCCCTTGATAAATACACCCTTAGCACAAATACAACGTTAGGATGGATTAAAAGTTTGCTAATGCCAGATAAAAATAATTAATTTATGAAAGTAGTTGTTGATAAAGGAATAAAATCCTTTAAAAATTTTATTTCGATACTTGATGGATTTAATCACATAGAATTTCAATACCTTGAAACCTCAGAGATAACTAAAAATAATATAAAAGATGCTGAGATTCTATTTGTTAGATCTACCACCCTTATAAACAAGGCATTACTTGATACTACTAAAATTAAAATCATTGGATCAGCAACAGCAGGCACAGATCATATAGATCAGAGATACCTTAAAAAAAATAATATTCAATGGTTTTACTCACCTGGATCAAATGCACTTTCGGTAGCTAACTATGTAATGGCTTCAATATCCTATCTAAATAACAATAACCTTTTAAGCTTAAACGATGCAGTTGGCATAGTAGGTTATGGAAATATTGGTAAAAAATTAAAAGAGATCCTAGACTTTTTTTCAATTAAAAACGTAGTTTATGACCCATTTTTAAATCATGATTTTTTGGCAGATATTAATCAAATTAAAGATTGTGATTTGATTTCTTTGCACGTTCCCTTAACCTTTAACAACCCGTTCTCAACTTTTAATTTGGTGGATAAAGCTTTTTTGAACGCAATAAGTAACAAAACACTTATCAATACTTCAAGGGGAGGAGTGGTAGATGAAAAAAGTCTACTAGAAAATAACAATGTAAGTTACATTGCCGATGTGTGGATTAATGAACCAGAGCCAAATAAAGAAATATTAGACTATTCAATACTCGCAACACCTCATATAGCCGGGCATAGTATTAATGGAAAATTAAACGGAACGATTAATTTAATAAGTTATTTACAAAAGTTTTTAAAAATAGATAAATCTGTATTCAACGAGAATAATAAAAAAATTAGAAATTTTTCAGAATCAATTAAATTATCCAAACCCTATAGTATTCATTCATATTATTCTGAATATCCAATTGATAAAGAATCATCTAAAT
Source organism: Gammaproteobacteria bacterium (assembly GCA_965656035.1). Classification (GTDB taxonomy): domain Bacteria; phylum Pseudomonadota; class Gammaproteobacteria; order Magnimaribacterales; family D2472; genus SCGC-AAA076-P13. The sequence goes on from CBFHIO010000014.1 coordinate 9,797, forward strand.
TTAAAACAAGCTATGCAAGCAATTCAAATAATTATAGAAAATCTTTTGAAAGCTGCAGAGCCAATCATTTTCAAAGAAAGGATATTGAAATCTAGCTAATAAACCATTTGATAGCGATTTAGTGCCTGCCGGTCATCAAACTTATATATTTTTTAATGTGGTATTTTTGTAACATTTTTGGCACAAAAATTGCATTGATAATATATATACATATATTTTACATATCATGAATTTAAAGGAATTTGATCAAATATCCATTAAGAACGCTAAAAAGCTTATTAGCAGAGTCCTTAGTGCAACAATAGATAACCCTAACAATCCTGACTGGCTTAATTTTTTTCAAGCTGATACTTATAGGTTCTACTTTTTAATGAATTTTATGCGTGAAATACTAGATAATAATGAAATCTCACAAGAATATGCTATTTCACTAGTACCTAAAAAATTTGCTTCAAGAATCAAAAGACTGCAGGTCTTAAAAAGCGCAGTTAAATTAGGCTTTATAAATGAAGAGCAGTCAATTGTTGACAGAAGAAGAAGAATCTATTCGCCGTCAGATAAGTTACTAAATGAGTTCATTCATTACGCAAATGATTCTGATATTGCTGTTACAAATTGATAAAGACCTTTAATTCAAATTAGTGTTACATAACTAAAGCTCTACCTATATTCGTTCTTGTTTATTACAATTGCTTAATGACAAATAAAAATAAATCTGATGATCGTTGGAAGTCTCAACTCAGCGAAGAAAGTTATTATGTAACCAGGAAGTCTGGTACTGAAAGACCATATTCAGGAAAATATTGGGACTTTCAAGAAAAAGGACAATATAACTGTATTTGTTGTAATACACCATTGTTTGAATCTGATACAAAATTTGATGCAGGTTGTGGATGGCCAAGTTTTTTTCTACCAAAAGACAAAGAAACAATACTGGAGATTCCTGATTATTCTCATGGAATGTCGAGGGTAGAGGTTAAATGCAAAGAATGTGACGCGCATCTTGGTCATGTTTTCAACGATGGGCCTGAGCCAACTGGATTAAGATATTGCATCAATTCTGTATCACTGGATTTTAAAAAAAATGGCTAACACCCAATCAAATAAAATCTTTAAAGCGCTCACTCAAGTTTCAGCTTGGACTGGTTTATCAAGAGTTTTTGGTTTAATCAGAGATGTAGCTACAACCAGTCTTCTTGGAGCTTCAGTTTTTCATGATATTTTTGTTGTAACTTTAAAAATTCCAAATCTTTTTAGAAGGTTTTTTGCAGAGGGTGCTTTTAATCAAGCTTTTATACCTATTTATAGCGATTATCACAAAAATAAAAATGAGAAAGATATATACAGTTTTCTTAACGCATTAGCTGGTTCATTCTTGAGTGTTTTATTTTTCTTCACAATATTAGTTCTGCTAATTGCTCCAATATTTATTTTTATTTTCGCACCAGGTTTTTATTTCGATGACTATAAAAAAGAATTGGCTGTAGATATCTTAAGAATAATGTTTCCATACTTAGCTTTAATTTCATTGGTTGCATTCTCAAGTGGTATTCAAAATAGTCATGATCGTTTTTCATTGCCCGCATTCACTCCTTTAATATTTAACTTATCTTTGATAATTGCTGCTGTATACATAGCACCAAGGTTTAATATTCCAGTATATGCCCTTGCGTGGGGAGTTCTTGTAGCTGGTTTTTTACAATTAATTATTCATTTAATCGAATTAAAAAAAATTAATAGACTTCCAAGACCCAATCTTAATTGGTCTCATCCAGGCCTTAGAAAGTTTTTAGATTTAATATTTCCTGCAATTCTTGCTGGAGGCATTATTCAGATTAATCTACTGGTTGATACTATTTTTGCTTCCTTGCTTGAAACTGGAAGCCCAACTTGGCTGTATGTATCAGATAGATTGATACAATTTCCAATGGGTATATTTGCTATTGCTATAGGAACAGTTTTGTTACCAACTCTATCAAAAATTGATATCAATAATAACAAAGATCTTTTTATATCTGAATTACAGAAAGGTCAAAGATTTGTTCTATTCATTGGACTACCATCTTTTATAGGCCTTTACTTATGTTCAGTAGATTTAATAAGTACAATTTTTTTTAGGGGTGAGTTTACATCATATGATGTGCAGCAATCATCAATGAGCCTAATGGCATTTTCAATTGGATTGCCATTTTTTATGCTTATGAAAGTTTTAACCCCAGCTTTCTTTGCAAGAAAAGACTCAAAAACACCCATGTATGTTGCTTTAATGTCTTTGATACTTAACGCCCTGCTAAATTATTTTTTAGCATTCGAATTGGGTTTGGGTCATATCGGGATAGCAATTGGAAGCTCAATTGCTGCTATTGTAAGCGTTCTAATGCTGGAATTAATTTTAGTGAAACGTGGCCTAATTAATATTTCTAATCCATTTAATAAATTTAATTTTTCTATATTAATACCATCTCTATTAGTAGTAATTTTTTTATACTACTTTGCTCAATTTTTTGATTTTTTTGAATTGAATGAAATAGAAAGAGTGATGATTCTGCTTTTCAAAGTTGCGACCTCAGCGCTTATTTATTTTATTATTTCAAGAATAATTAGGGGCTATTCTTTAAGAGAATTTTTAAATTAAAATGTATTTGATTCGAGGGTTACATAATTTAGATTTTTTTAAAAAATCACATCCAAAACTCGTGCTTCACGGAACCATAGGCAACTTTGATGGGATGCATAAAGGACATCAAGCTATTTTGTCAAAAATTAAAGATAAATCTAACAAAACCAATGGTCATTCAATGGTTTTTTTTACAGAGCCACATGCATCTGAATACTTTGCTGCTAAAAACAGTCCATTAAATGAAGCACCTCCAAGAATATGCCCATGGAGAAAAAAATTTGAACTACTTAATGACTATGATATAGATTTTGCTTTTTTTCTAAAATTCAATAATTCTTTAAGAAAAATGACCCCTGAAATTTTTATTTCAGATGTTTTAGACTCTGTTGGTTTGAGCTCTTTAACAATTGGTGATGATTTTAGGTTTGGAGCAAATAGAGCTGGTGATTTTGACCTTCTAAAAAAATGGGGCTCAGAACAAGGTATCGAGGTTATGAATACTGAAACATTCAAACACGATAACGAAAGAGTTAGCAGCACAAGAATAAGAAATGCTTTGCTAAATGATAATTTTGAACTTGCTGAAGCATTGTTAGGAAGGCCTTATACTTTTTCAGGTAAAGTTGTTCATGGCCAACATCTTGGAAGAACAATTGGTGTACCAACTGCAAACATATGGCTTCCAAAACAAAAACTTCCCATTTCAGGGGTTTATGCAGTAAAAATTACTTTTGAAAACAATTCTTATAATGGTATTGCTAACATGGGTATACGTCCAACAGTAGGAGGCTCTAATCCAGTTCTAGAGGTGCATTTATTTAATTTTAATGAAGATATTTATTCAAAAAGATTAACGATTCAATTTATAAATAAAATACGAGATGAAAAGAAGTTTGAGAGCTTGGACATGTTAAAATTACAAATTCAAAAAGACATAACGACTGCAAAAAATTTATTAAAATAAGTATATGACAACTAATTACAGGGATTCGCTTAACCTTCCTGAAACCGAGTTATCGATGAAAGCTGGTCTTCCAAAAAAAGAACCAGAAATAATTGAGTTTTGGAATAATATTGATATCTATAAAAAGATAAGAGAGCTTCATAAGAATAATGAAACTTTTATCTTGCACGATGGTCCTCCATATGCCAATGGATCTATTCATCTCGGACATTCTGTTAACAAAATATTAAAAGATATAACCATTAAATCAAAAACATTTCTTGGTAAAAATGCCCCATATGTGCCAGGTTGGGATTGTCACGGACTTCCAATCGAGCTGAATATCGAAAAAAAACATGGAAAGAGAAGTGAACTAGTTCAGGATAAAAAAAGCTTTCAAGAAGCCTGTAAAGAATATGCATTAACTCAAATTGAGAATCAAAAAAAAGACTTTATTAGGCTTGGGGTATTAGGAGAATGGGACAATCCATACAAAAGCCTAGACCCAACTTTTGAAGCCGATGCTATAAGAGCGTTAGGAAAAATATATGAAGCTGGCCATCTTCAAAAAGGAGAGAAACCAGTTCACTGGTGCCAAGACTGTGGGTCTGCTTTGGCTGAGGCTGAAGTTGAATATCAAGACAAAGTTTCAAAATCTATAGATGTTGCCTTTAAAGTAGATCAAGAAAGTATCGAGCATGTTAATACAGTTTTTGGTTTCTCTGAAAATGCATCTATCTCAGTAATTATATGGACAACTACACCATGGACAATACCTTCAAATGTGGCTGTTTGTATAAATCCAGATTTAGATTATGCGCTTATTAAAGTTGATGATTCATATCATATTATTGCAGAACTTATGATTGAATCGTGTGCTAAAAGATGGGATAAAGAGATAAAAAAAATTTCAACTGTGGCGGGGTGTGAGTTAAAAGATATTAAATTAAACCATCCATTTTTAGATAGACATTCAGAACTTCTTCATGCTGAACATGTTACAACCGATGCAGGAACAGGTTGTGTTCATACAGCTCCAGCTCATGGTATGGATGATTTTTTAATATGCAAAACAAATAATATTCAAACAATAAAGGCTCTTGATAATAATGCATTGTTTAAACAAGAAATTGATTTTTTAGCAGGTCTACCACCACTAAAAGCAGACCCTCTTGTTGTACAAAAAATTGATGAAACAGGTGCATTGATTAATTGCGATGATTACCATCATTCTTATCCTCATTGTTGGAGACATAAAACACCTTTAATTTTCACTTCCACACCACAATGGTTTATCTCAATGGACAAAGAGGGCTTGTTAAATGATGCTTTGGCAAGTGTGGGTGAGGTTAGTTGGGAGCCTTCATGGGGTCTTCAAAGAATTGAAAGCATGTTAACCGATCGGCCAGATTGGTGTATATCAAGACAAAGGAAATGGGGTATTCCAATAACCCTATTAATTCATAAACATACAGGAGACATTCATCCAAATCAAAGTGAATTATTTAAAAAATTTGCTGATGTTATTGAAGAAAATGGAATATCTTATTGGGATTCGTTGGATTTAAGTAAATTTATAGAGGATGCTGATTCATATACAAAAGTTCAAGATACCCTCGATGTTTGGTTTGATTCTGGCGTGACACATAGTACTGTTACAGAAAAACGATTTTCAGACAATGTTATTGCAGACCTTTATCTTGAGGGCTCAGACCAGCACAGAGGCTGGTTTCAATCATCCTTACTCACGAGCATTGCTATGAATGGACGCCCTCCATACAAAGCAGTTCTCACGCATGGTTTTGTTGTAGATGAAAATGGAAGAAAGCAATCAAAATCCCTTGGTAATGTTGTTTCACCTCAAAAAGTTTGGGACAACTTGGGCGCCGATATATTAAGGTTGTGGGTAGCTTCTACTGATTTTAGAAGTGAAATGGTTGCTTCCGATGAAATTTTAAAAAGAGTTTCAGACCAGTATAGAAGAATTAGAAATACCTTTAGGTTTATTCTTGGAAATTTAAATGATTTTACTGTGAATGATAAGGTTGAACTCAAACAACAAGTTGAGCTTGATAAATGGATAATAACTCAAGTTCAAGACTTAGAAGATGATGTTATCAAACATTATGAATCATTCTCATACCATAATGTTGTTCAAAGAATTCATAATTTTTGTGTAAATGAACTGGGTGGTGTTTATTTAGATATCGTTAAAGATAGGTTATACACATGTAAGCAAGACTCTGCTGCAAGAAAATCTTGTCAAACAAGTTTAGATTATGTTTTAAATGTTATGGTTAGGTTAATTGCTCCAATTTTATCATTCACTTCTGAAGAAATATGGCAAACTCATAGCAGTCTTAAAAATCAAAATGAATCCATCTTTTTATCAGGATATATTCAAGATAAAAAAGAAGATGCTCAAAATATTACCAATAATGATTGGGGCCGAATTTTTGAAATCAAAGATTTGGTCAATCAGTCAATTGAAAGCCTCAGAAATGAAAATAAGTTAAAAGGCTCTCTTGATGCTGGTGTTGTAATTACTGCAAATGAAAAGGATAAACTAATTTTAGACAAGCTTGGAGAGGAGCTTCATTTTGTTTTTATCTCTTCAAAAGCATCTGTTGAGTTAGGAAAAGATTTAAAAATAAAAATAGAACAAATTGACGAAGAAAAATGCTCTAGGTGCTGGCATAGAGACTCAAGTGTTGGTGGTAGCAAATCTCATCCTGAAATATGTTTAAGGTGTGAGGAAAACATTGTCTCAACTGGAGAAATTAGATCTTTTGTTTAAAAATAAATATTTTTTTTATATTTTAATTTTTATTGTTTTTGATTTATTCTCAAAGTACCTAGCGCTGAGTTATCTTAATCGGTTAACGCCGACTGAATTTATTCCCTTTATTGATTTCTACCTTACTTTTAACTCAGGTATTGCTTTTGGATTTCTCGACCTTGGTTCACGACTAATGTCGAGCCTGCTTACCTTTGTAGGAATTCTAATTGTTATATATATGTTGGTACTTTTAAAAAATGAGAGTGACAACACAAAAAAATTAGCCTTATCAATAATTATTGGAGGGGCGCTTGGAAATATATTAGATAGAATACCTGATGGGTATGTTACTGATTTTCTCCATTTAAAAATTAATAATTTTTCATTTTTTATTTTTAACATTGCTGATGCATCCATTACTATTGGTGCAGTTCTTTTGATTTATTTGGAGCTATTCAAGAAAGATCATGCCTAGTAAAAGTAAAGAAATAAAGCTTGCTAACCCAAGAGGTTTTTGTGCTGGAGTTGATAGGGCTATCGATATAGTCAACAAGGCACTAGAAATCTATGGCAGTCCAGTATATGTAAAACATGAGGTTGTTCACAATAAATATGTTGTTGAAGATCTTAAAAATAGAGGTGCAATATTTGTAGAAGAGATTGATGAAATACCAGACAACTCTCTGGTTATTTTCAGTGCACATGGTGTTTCAGATCAAGTTGAAGAAACGACAAAATCTAGGAATCTTCAGTATTTTGATGCGACATGTCCGCTAGTAACAAAAGTGCACATGGAGGTTGTAAGACATGCTAGGTCAGAAAAAGATATTATTTTAATAGGTCACGAGGGACACCCTGAAGTTGAAGGAACTATGGGGAGACATGTCAATAAAGAATTAAGTAATATTTATTTAGTTCAGGATGAAAGTGAAGCTTATAAGATTAAGGTTAATCAACCAGATAATTTAGCACTCGTTACTCAAACCACCCTAAGTGTTGATGATACAAAATCTATTATTGCAATATTGAAAGATAGATTTCCAAATATAAAAGTACCAAAAAAGGATGATATTTGTTATGCCACTCAAAACAGACAAGATGCGGTCAAGCAACTAGCTTTAGAGTCTGATTATATGATTGTTGTGGGCTCAAAAAATAGCTCTAATTCAAACAGATTAAAGGAGTTAGCAGAAAAATGTGGATGTAAGTCAGTTCTAATCGATGGTTTTGAGGATCTTAATTTGTCTGAATTAGATGGTTGTAACAAAATATCGATTACAGCTGGAGCATCTGCTCCTGAAGCAAGGGTTCAAGAAATTGCTAGGGAATTACAAAAATATACTGGAGCTTTAATTCATGAAAGCGGGGAAGATAAAGAAAATATCTTTTTTAAGCTACCTCCATTGTTAAGATAAATGGAAATTAAAAATCATATTCTTCAAAATATTAAGTTTTTAAAATCTCCAAACTTTAATGAAAGACCAGCAAACACTGAAATCAATCTTTTAGTTATTCATTGCATAAGCCTTCCTCCAAAAAAATACAGTACTGATCATATTGAAAAATTCTTTATGAATGAGCTGGATTTTAAATTAGATGATTTTTATAAAAAAATAGATGGCTTAAAAGTTTCTTGTCACGTCTTAATAAAAAGAACTGGAGAAATAA
>CBFHIO010000015.1:0-17143 GCA_965656035.1 Gammaproteobacteria bacterium
ATGTTCCCCGCCTCCGTTTAAAGCAATGTCTTTTTCATTAAAATCTTTTTGTAATCCTTCATACCATTGATCTAATAGAGCTATAGATGGAACGACAATAAAAATTGAATGGTCTTTGTTTTCTTCTAGATACTTAGTTAAGCAATGAATGGCAAAGACTGTTTTGCCGCCTCCGGTAACTACTTTAACAATACCTCTTTTTTTTGCCCACCATAAGGGAAATGCTTTTGCTTGCCACTCTCTTAGCTTCAAGCAAAATCTCCTCTCATAAGGCTCTCGCCAATAAGAAAAACGTGAATGTTATTTTCTTTGAGCAAATCAATGTCTGATTGATTTTTAATTCCAGACTCAGCAACAAAAATATTGTCTGCTTGAAATTCTCTCTTAAGATTAATGGAATTATTTAAATCAACCTCAAAGGTTTTTAGATTTCTATTATTTACTCCAATAATGGCATTCTTGTATGCCTGAACTCTTTTTAACTCATCTAAATCATGCACTTCAATTAAGTAATCTAATTCCAATTTTTCTGCTAAATTAATAAAATCTTTTATTTGAACATCATCAAGAACACTTGCTATAAGAAGAATGCAATCGGCGCCTATTAATTTAGCTTCATAAATTTGATACTCATCTACCGTAAAATCTTTTCTTAGTATTGGCAGATTGGTTATCTTTTTTACATCCTTAAGGTATTCAACACTTCCTTGAAAGTAGTCTTCTTCAGTAAGAATTGAGAGCGCTGAAGCACCAAAGGATTCATATTCTTTTGCTTTTTTTACTGGGTCAAAATTAGTGTCTATTATGCCTGCGCTGGGCGAAGCTTTTTTTATCTCTGCAATGATAGCTTGGTCTTTACCAATTATATTATTCTTAAAATTTGCTTTAGGAAGCTCTGTTTTTTTTAGTTGATCCAAAATATTTTCGACAGGTAAGTCTATCTTTTTTTGGACTAGTTTTGTCTTAGTGTTTTCAACAATTTCATCAAGAATAGTCATTAGATATTTGAGACCCTTACATAGGCCGCTAATTTGTCAGCAGCTTTTCCATTATTCATTAAATCAAATGATAGCTCTACTCCCTCGCTAATTGAATTTACCTTTCTAGCAATATAAAGTGCAGCACCAGAATTGAGAGCAATCATATCTTGAACTGCAGATTTTTCTCCAGCAAAAGCTTCTTGAACCATCCTTAAACTTTCTTCAGATGATTGAGCAGCAATATCCTCAAATGGAGCAGAGGCTATTCCAAAATCTTCAGGACATATTGCATACTCATTTATTTTAAAATCTTTGTATTCGGATACATTCGTAGGGCCGGTTATGCTTATTTCATCCAAACCATCCTCCCCATGAACGACCATGACATGCTCCATGTCTAAATTTTTTGCAACTCTTGAAAAGGTATTTAAAAGACTATTATCATAAACTCCAATTATTTGTCTTCTTGCCCCACAGGGGTTGGTATGTGGTCCCAATAAATTAAATATTGTTTTCTTGCCTATTCGTTGTCTTGCTGGCATTACGTATTTCATTGATTCGTGGTGCAAGGGTGCAAAAAGAAAGATAAAGCCAACCTGATTAAATACATTTAGCAATTTATTTCTATCATGAGATATATCTGCACCCGCTTCTGTTAGAAAGTCAGCACTACCCGATTTGCTAGAAATAGCTTTATTTCCATGTTTTGTTATAGATGCTCCACCAGCAGCAGCAACAAAAGATGAAGCGGTTGAGCAATTAAAAGTATGGAGTCCAGTTCCTCCAGTACCACATGTGTCTATGTGGGTTCCATCTCCAATGTCAAACTTAAGAGATTTTTCTCTCATAACAGTCGCCGCAGCTGTTATTTCTGGCTCTTTAATACCTTTTTCGTTTAAGGCTAGAAGAAAATTTTCTATGTCACTATCTTCGACTTCACCACACATAATATGATTTACAACATCCTGCATTTCTTGATTTGAAAGATCTTCCTTTCGATTTAACTTGTTAAGAATCTCTTTAATCATAACTCTAAAAAATTTTTAATAAGCTTCATGCCATGGTCTGTTTCAATAGATTCGGGATGAAATTGAACTCCATAAATCGGTTGATCTTTATGTTGAACAGCCATTATAACATCTGGGTTTTCTTCTAGGACTGCAGTAATTTCTAGCTCGTTTGGCAAAGAATCTTTTTCTATTACAAGACTATGATAACGAACCACTGAATAGGGACTCTCTATACCATTGAAAATGCCATCTTGAATATGTGAAATTTTAGATACCTTTCCATGAATAATCTCTGGTGCTTTTATAATTTTTCCCCCAAAAGCAGATCCTATAGATTGATGTCCAAGACATACTCCAAGGATTGGAACTTTTGCTTCTTGAATTAACTTTACAGATATTCCCGCTTCGTTTGGCGTACAAGGCCCAGGTGAAATTACTATTTTTTCAGGATTAAGATCCTCAATTCCTGCTATTGAAATTTCATCGTTTCTAACAACCAATACCTCCTTGCCGCATTCACCAACATAGTGGACAAGGTTATATGTGAAACTATCATAATTATCGATTACCAATATCATGAGATCATTTCCAGCGCGTCTATAAAAGCTTTAGATTTTTGAATACACTCCAACCATTCATTTTCTGGGACTGAGTCAGCAACTATTCCAGCCCCAGCACCTACATGAATTTTGTTATCTTTTATAACAGCAGTTCTTATAGCAATTGCTGTATCTACATTTCCATTCCAAGAAATATATCCTATAGCACCACCGTATATACCTCTTGAGCTGGGCTCTAATTCATTGATTATTTCCATTGCTCTAATTTTTGGTGCGCCAGACAAAGTCCCTGCTGGCAATGAAGCTTTTAGTGCATCAAGATAATCCATATCCTTTAAAAGAGTACCCGTCACATTTGAGACTATGTGCATGACATGAGAATATTTTTCAATAACCATTTTATCTGTCACTTTTACTGAACCTATTTCTGAAACTCTGCCAACATCATTTCTTCCTAAATCAATTAGCATCAAATGTTCAGCCAACTCTTTTGGATCATTTAACAAATCTTCCTCGTTTTGCTTATCCTCTTCTTTATCTTTACCCCTCTTTCTTGTTCCAGCAATTGGCCTTAGTGTCAATTGAGTATTTTCAAGTCTCACCAAAATCTCAGGCGAGGATCCTACGACCTGACATTCTTCAAGATCTAAATAATACATATAGGGAGATGGGTTAAGCTTTCTAATGGCTCTATATAAATGAAAAGGATTTAAATCAAACTTAGAGTAAAAATCTTGAGCTAGAACAACCTGAAATACATCGCCTTCTTTAATATAATTTTTAATTTTACTTACTGCATCTAGGTATTCTTCTTTTTTAAAATTTGATTCAAAATGCATAAAGCCTTTTGGTTCCTTAAATTTTAATTCTTCTAGATTAGAACCAGATAAAAAGCTTGCCTTCATTTCATTTATTCGTTCTTGAACAACTTCATATGAGTGCTTGGATGGGTCAGCATTAAATACAACTTGTGCAGAATTTTTAAAATTATCATATACAACTAATTTCTCTGCCTTAACTAAAAAAATTTCAGGCATATGTTTCTTAAATTTAGACTCTTTGGATGGAAGGTCTGAAATTCTTTTTTCAGCATATCGCGCACTCTCATATGCAAAAAAACCTACGTACCCTCCATGAAATCTTGGCATATTATTCATAACAGGCGATTTAAAACTTGATGTAATTTTTTGTATCTCGCCTAATGGGTCATCTGAAGTGAAAGAAGTTGCCTTCTTATCATTGTTTAGTTGAACGACATCCCCAGTAACCTTGATAGTCTCTAAACAATCAAATCCAATGATTGAGTACTGTGACCACCTATCCCCACCTTCAACAGACTCAAGTAGAAATGAGTTATTCAATTTTGATATCTGAGAATATAAAGTTAAAGGTGTTTGATCTTCAATAGGCAAATCTTCAATAACAGGAATAATGTTAAACCCTGAATCAATGTATGCTTGAAACTCTTCTTTATTTAGCATTTTGTATAACGGTGCTTATGTTAATAAAGTCGCCAACATGAAATCCATTTTTTTTAAACCAGCCTTTATTTACTTCCAGTGCGAATAAAACAGGCTTTTTAGAGCATACTGACTTCCTTGATAAGGGCACCATATCATAAATACCTATTATTTCACCCGTATCTTCAATATAAGCAACACTTAATGGTATTGAAGTATTTTTCATCCACATGCATTGAATTTTTTTTCTGTCCCACGCAAATATCATGCCACTATCATCAGGCAAGCTCTTTCTGTACATTAAGCCAGTTTTTCTTTCTTCAAGACTAGAAGCAATTTCTATTTGTGATAAATATTTTTCTAGAAAAATAAAGCCTTTACCTTCAGCAGAAATATTTAAAGAAATTAAAAAAGAAAAACTAAGTAATTTGAGCGCGGAGCGTGCTAATGGTCTGCTCATAATTATCAGTATTGAAGATAGCTGATCCAGCTACAAATGTATCAGCTCCTGCTTGTGCTGCAAGATTTATAGTATCGTTGTTAATTCCTCCATCAACCTCAAGGCGAATATCTTTACCTGTTTCATCTATCATTTTTCTAACTTTTTTAATTTTATCTAGAGAGCCATGAATAAATGATTGGCCACCAAACCCAGGATTAACACTCATTATTAAAACTAAATCTAAATCTTCAATTATGTCTTCTAATACATCTAATGAAGATGCCGGATTAAAAACTAAGCCGGCTTTGCAGCTTTGATCTTTTATTGCATGAATTGATCTATGAACATGCTTTGAAGCTTCTGGATGAAAACTAATTAAATCAGCGCCAGCTTCTATAAAGCTTTGTGCTAATTCATCAACAGGGTCTATCATTAAGTGAACATCAATAAACTCTTTTACACCAAAATCTCTTAAGGACTTACATACCATAGGCCCAATAGTTAAATTGGGTACATAATGATTATCCATAACATCAAAATGTATCCAATCTGCTCCAGCATTAAGAACATTTTTTACCTCTTCACCTAGTGTTGCAAAATTAGCGGATAAGATTGACGGTGCAATAATATAATTACTTTGATTCATGATCTAATTTTCGTCTTTATAGGTTTTATTAGCAAGCTCTAAGCGATCAATGGTACCTGCATCTATCCAAGTAGAGTTTGAAAGCTCACCACTAACTTTATTTTTTTTTATGTACTCAATAAGAATAGATTTCCATATATCAAATGGTGCATCTTCTATTTTTAATCCATCAAATATTACTGGATTGATAATCGATATACCGCTCCATGTGAATTGATTTGAATTGTTGCTAATGAATACTGTGCCAGCATTAAGAGAAAAATCCCCATCAACATTATGATCAGGATTTTCTACACCAACCAAATGGGCAATATCTACATTCTGCCTTATATTCTTTAAATTGATTTGATGATAAATGTCAGCATTGATAAGCAAAAAAGGACCTTTCCCAATCAATCCAATAGCATTAAGAACTCCTCCTCCTGTTCCAAGAGGGATCTTTTCTTCAGAAAAACTAATATTTATATTTGGAAAAATTTCTAAAACATGTTTTTTAATCATGCTCCCAAGATAGGAAACATTAATTATGATATCGTTGAATCCTGCGTCTAACAAAGCATTGATATTCCTTTCGATGAGCGTTTCATTGCCAATTTTTAATAATGGCTTTGGCAAACTTTCTGTAAGCGGCATCATTCTTTTGCCATATCCAGCTGCAAGAATCATGGCCTTCATAAAGCCTTTAACTCCTTATGTAGTTTTGGCATAACAGCAGAACTTAAATGCTCTTTTAAAGACATAAACTCATCATTGGGTATTAAATTAATTAAATTTTTAAGAATTCCAGGCAAATCATTTAATCTAAAAGTTCTATTATCTTGAAGATATAAATTACTAAGGGTACCTAAAATTCTCATATTTCTCTGAATACCGCCCCACCTCAACCATTCATTAACATCTTCAACAGAAACATCTAACTTCAAACATTGAATGTAATGCTTAAGAGCATTATTAATCAATTGATCAGAATAAGAAATATAGTGATCTACTATTATCCCAGCTAGGTCTATGCCAACTGGGCCAATACATAAATCTTGAAAATCTATTACTGCAATTTCATTATTAGAATCTATCATTAGATTTCTTCTTTCAAAATCAAAATGACAATTCATCCATGGTTGTTCGGATAACTTAGAAAAAGTCCTGGCCCGAAGGATTTCAAGCTCTTTTAATTTTTTGCAAGATAAAAATTTTTCTAAAAAAATAGATTGAATTGTTTCCATCTGCATCGTCAAAGATTCTTCATCAAGTTTGTCTATTTGAGGAATATGGGCTGTTTGTATTGTAGATAAGATCTCAACTGACTGCTTCAAAAATTCAGGATTTTCATTGAGGTTTATATCTATTAAACATTTATCCCCCAGATCTTGTTGAATAATTACCCCGAGAGCTTGGTCGGCCAAAATAATTTCAGGAGAATTAATGCTTAAGTTTGTAAAAAAATTTGATACATGAAGGAATTTTGTATGATTATCTTTCTTAGGATCGAGATAACACATAACCAAAGACTCTGCCTTATCAAAATATAATCTATAGTACTCTCTTCCGCTTGCCTCAAGCTTTAAAATATCAACATCAATGGCATTAAAGCCAGTTTTTTGAGCTAGTTCTAATACTTCTTCTTTATTCAATTAACTATTTTTTATTTCATCGGGTAAAGGGGTGTTATCAGGGACGAAGAAGTCAGGCATAAGCTCACCGAATGGAACATTGGCGTATTTTGAAAAATCTGTTACTCCAGCTTCATGAAGAACTAAGTCGTCAATACAAAAATTTCCGGTAAAAGACTTAGAGTCTTTGATAAGAATCTCATAAGCAGCATCAGCCATAATATCTACGTTACGAGATAGTCTCATAATTTCATCTCCTCCAAGATGATTTTGAACTGCAGCAGTTGCAATTGCTGTTCTAGGCCATAGAGCATTTACAGCTATACCTAAATCAGTAAACTCTTGAGCCATGCCAAGAACACACATGCTCATAGTATATTTAGCCATTGTATAAGCAACCGATCCAGCAAACCATTTTGGATGCATGTCTAGAGGCGGAGATAAGTTTAGAATATGAGGGTTTGATGCCTTTTCTAAATGCGGTAAACAATATTTACTAACCATATAGGTACCTCTTCCATTAATTTGATGCATGAGATCATATCGTTTCATTTCTGTATCTTTGACATTTGTTAGCTGAATAGCAGAGGCATTGTTAATACAAATATCAATGCCGCCAAAATGGTCAACCGCTTTGTTTATAGCATCTCGAACATTATCTTCGCTTCTGATATCACAAATAATTGGGAGAGCATCACCACCCACTTCAACAATTTCATCTGCAGCTGTATAGATAGTTCCAGGTAATTTTGGATGTGGATCAGCAGTTTTTGCTGCTATAACAATCTTAGCGCCGTCTTGAGCTGCCTTTTTTGCCATAGCCAAGCCAATGCCTCTGCTACCTCCAGATATAAATATAACTTTATCTTTTAGACTCATAATTTTTTCCCTTTTTGTTAAAACTTCTCCATATATGGCCTTAAATCTAATTCATGGGTCCATGCACTTCTATGTTGGGTGTGAACAAACCAATAAGCATCAGCAATAGCCTCTGGTTGAAGGATACCGTCTTTTTCCTTTAGAGCATATGTATCAGGAAAAGTTTCTTTAATAAAAGCAGTATCTATTGCTCCATCTATTACGAAATGTGCGACATGAATTCCTTGAGGCCCAAGCTCTCTTGCCATACTTTGCGCTAATGCTCTAAGAGCAAATTTAGCACTTGAAAAAGCAGAAAAACCAGAACTGCCTCTCATAGAAGCTGTTGCACCGGTAAAAAATATACTTCCACTATTTCTCTTTTTCATGTACTTTGCTGCTTCTCTACCAGTAAGAAAACCTCCAAAAGCTGCCATCTCCCATACTTTTCTAAAAACTCTTGAAGTTGTTTCTTCTATTGGAAAAAAAACATTTGCACCTGGATTAAAAATTACCACATCAATAGGAGCAATTTCTTCTTCTACTTGCTTAAATAAATCTTGAATGGACTCTTCTTCTCTTGCATCAACTCCAAAGCATTTAATCCATCCATCAGCTGCTTTTATATCATTTTCAAGTTGTTTGAATTTATCTAAATTTCCTGGTCTTCTTGCAGCGCAAACTTTATAACCATTTAGGGCAAATTTTTTGCATAGTGCTGACCCTGTTGCGTCTCCAGCGCCTATGATAATTGCAGAATATTTTGAAAAATCTGTCATAACATTGTTTAATTGTTCTTACTTTAAAAATTGTAACCCAAATGATAGTTGACTTTATATATGATGTCGCCACTCCTAATGGCTACCTAGCGCACAAAGTTGTTCCTGAATTCGAAAAAAGAACAAATACAACATTTAATTATATTCCTTGTCTTGCTGGGGGAATATTCAAGCTTACTAATAATACTCCGCCACTAATAGCTAACGCTGATGTAAAAAATAAATCTGATTATTTTTTTGTAGAAATGAATAGGTGGATAAAGAAACATAAAATTGATCGATTTAAAAATAATTCTAATTTTCCTCAAAATTCTTTACTTATTCAAAGAGGAGCGATTGCTGCAAAGCAGCTCAATATCTTTAAAGAGTATATTGAATGTACCATGTCAGGAATGTGGGAAAAAAATTTAAACATTCAAGAAAAAGAAGTTCTTAAGCAAGCGCTTATAAACGATGGAATTGATTATTCAGAAATTTTTGAAATAATTGAAACCAAGGAATGCAAAGATCAACTAATTGCTAATACATCCTGGGCAGTTGAAAAAGGCGCCTTTGGCATTCCAACATTTTTAATCGATGATCAAATCTTTTTTGGAAAAGATCATATGTATCAACTTGAAGAATATATAAATTCAAAAAAAGAATAGAACTTTTCTCAAAATACTCTTTCAAAGCTATGAGGTATAGAATACTTACATGAAGAGATTACATCTCCTGCCTGTTTTTTTAGGCGCAATTTGTTCAATCCAATCAAATGGAGAGTTTCTAGTGGATGATGTTCTTGTTCAATCTAAAGAAAATTCACTTTCATGCATTTCATATGTTCCAAACATTGGAAAAGTTAAAAAAAATGAAGATTTACAAATAAATTCTGATAAATTTCAAATTACCGATGACAAAAGATTAATTTTGAATGGAAATGCATCCCTAGATTTTCCTGAAGGACTCTTAAAGGCAAAAAATGTTGAGCTTGATAGAGATAATAAAAAAGTAAAGTTTTCAAATTCTGGAGAAATTTTTCTACCAAATTTATATTTTAAGTCTGAGAATGGATATCTAAACAAAGATGAGAATTCGATTGCTCTAAAAAAAGGTATGGCATTCTCACAAGAAAGAAACATAGTTTTTAGTTTTGATGAATTAGAAGGCAACCTCAATAAAAAAATAAATTTACTTGGAGCTGCCATGACATCTTGTTCAAATCCAGACAAGGGTTGGTTGCTTGTTTCTGAAGAAATAGTTTTAAATTCTCAAACAAATAGAGGTTTAGCAAAAAATATTAAAATCAAAGCAGCCGGTTCAACAATTTTTGCTTTTCCTTATGTTCCATTTGCTACTTCGGATGAAAGAATGAGTGGTTTTTTAGAGCCATCGATATCATTTTCATCAGATGGTGTTGATTTAATGATTCCATATTACAAAGTCATTTCTAATAAATCGGATATTACATTTGCTCCAAGACATATTGCTAAAAGAGGTTCTGGTGTTGAAATTAATTACAGATCGCTTCACGGAAAAAATAACAACCTCAGAAATCTCGATATTTTATTCTTTAACAAAGATGATGAATTTAAAAAAGAAACGTTAAATCCAGATTCATCTAGGTGGATATATCAATTCAGCGATAGATTAAATTTAAATCACGCAACCATTAATATTGACTGGTCAAAATCATCTGACGACTTGGTTTTAAGAGATATACCTGGAGATGTCACATCAATAGGCTACAGAAGAATTCAGAATTTAAATCAAAATATTTCTCTTCAAACAAGATTTAAAAATACAAAGATTGTTATAGAGCATCAGGCCTTTCAGTCTCTTAATCCTATTCTTACAAACGGATACAAAAAATCACCGTCTTTAAATCTGAGATATATGAACAACATAGGTGGATATGTCTTTAGTGAAACAATTGATATATCTACATTCAAAGCTAACACCATTCACGGTTATTTTGGCTATCAAACAATGGATAACAATTTTTTAAGATTGATTCCCAACCCTGATGAGGGTCAAAGAATATTTTCAGATTTCAACATATCCAAAGCTTTCAATTTAAATGGTTTTAACGTCATATCAAAAATTGGTGTTAAGAGCATTAACTATGATTTATCTAATTCAACAAAAAAGACTGAAAATATAAATATACCAAATGTACTTGTAGATGTGAGTAGTATTTATGTAAATGAGGAAGGTGATACAACTAATTTGCTAAAACCTAGATTTGTGTACGGATTTACAGGTTATGAAGATCAAAGAAACAACCCTATTTTTGATACAAATATAATTTCACCAATCAATGAGTTATTTATAAATGACAGATTTTCTGGCATGGATAGGATTGGCGATCAAACCTTTTATACACTCAGTATTGACTATACAAAATTAGAAATGGGAAAGAAAAAAGTATCTTTGAGTATTTCAAAAAAATATTATCTTAAAGATAGAAAGGTGTGGATAAATTCATCAATGAATCAGATGAATTCCATGAATACAATGGGCTCCATGAACTCAATGAGCTCGATGATGAATATGGATGAAGGTCCTGCGATCATAATGGCATCATGGATGCCTAATATGAAAACAATGATAATGGGTTATGGTGGCTATCTAAAGGATCAAAAGAAAATGCCTCTTGGGGGAATTACCCTAAAACATAAACTAAAGTCTGGTGATATCGGTTACGCCCATAGATTTAGAAGAATGGCAGGAGACTTTAATGTTGAAATGGATTATTCTGAAATTTTTGCCGACATTGATATAAATCCAAATTTCAAATTTATTGCAAAGCTAAAAAGAGATAATAATACAAATCAAAACATAGAAAGTCTTGTTGGCATAGAGTATCAAAATTGCTGCTTAGCATTAAGGGTAACTGGATCCGATAGAAATTTTTCTAGATTCCTAGCAAAAGAAGAAATTTTATACCCCACTCTAGCCGATGCATGGGATAATGTTATAGACATTGAAAGCAAAAGCAGAATTAATTTTGAATTTGAGTTAAAGGGCCTTAATTCTTCTTTTGATAAAATGAACAAGTTATTTAAAAACTCCTTATTTGATTATTAATAAATATGAAACAAATTACCTTCGCTTTAACATTTTTTATATCATCTAGTCTTTTTTCAGCAATTGAGATTTTAGACAGGGTTGCTGTGATTGTCGATGATGGGATCATTATGGAGTCTCAGGTTAATTCTGGTCTAGAAAATATAATTCAAAGATATGATCAACAGAATATTCCAAAGCCGCCTATAGATGATCTTAGGGAACAGGTTATAGAGTCGTTAATTATTGAAGAACTTCAATTACAGCTTGCAAACAGAGCTGGAGTAAGAATTAGTGATTCTGAGCTAAATGATTCAATTATAAGGATAGCTGCTAATAATCAAATGGAGCTTCAACAATTTATTGATTACGTCGAACAGGGTGGTGAATCCTATGAAGATTTACGAGAAAACGTCAAGAAACAAATGATCATACAAAGAATTCAAAGAGGCAGAGTTGGCTCCGAAATCTCTATCACCGAGAAAGAATTTGAGTCTTTTTTAGCAACTGATGAATCTTTGGCGTCTCTTGAACCAGAGCTATTAGTGCAACAAATATTAGTTAAAAATCTTAATCAGGCTAAGAGTGCTATAGAAAGAATCAATAATGGAGAGGATTTTTCAGAAATTGCAAAAGAAATTTCTATAAGCAGCAATGCTTCAAGTGGAGGATTAATGCCTTGGAGAAGAGCTGCAGAGATGCCTGAATTATTTTCTAATGCTGTTAATAAAAAAGAAATTGGTTATGTGTCTGAGCCTTTGGAAAGTGGGACCGGATACCATGTTTTGATGTTGATTGATAAGAAAGGTCCTTTGGTTCAATATGAAGATCAGTGGTTATCAAGACATATTTTGCTTGTGCCTTCAACAATTAGAGATGACGTGGCAACTGAAGCAGAAATTAATGAAATAAGATCTAGAATACTTGATGGAGAAGACTTTTCAGCGCTGGCTAAAGAATATTCTGAAGATCCAGGCTCGGCAAGCCAAGGCGGAGAATTAGGCTGGTTAGGAAAAGGTGTTTTAGCACCAGAATTTGAGAAAGTTATGGTTGAGAGTAATCTTGGAACAGTGTCGTCCGTTTTTGAAACACAATTTGGTTATCATTTTCTCGAAGTGTTGGAAACAAGAAGTTATGATATGACAAGAGACCTAATTGAAGATAGGGCTTATCAGATACTCTACGGTAGAAAATACGAAGAGGAGCTTGAAAATACACTTCGCTCTATTAGGGCTGAAGCTTTTGTTGAAATTAAAGATCTAGATTGAAAAAAATCATTTATTCTCCTGGGGAACCAGCAGGTATTGGGCCAGATTTAATAATCCAACTTTGTTCATCAAAATTTTGGACAGAAATAAAAATTCCTATTCTATGTCTCGCAGATCCAAGATTGCTCATGGACAGAGCAAACAAAATGGATAAAAAAATTAAGCTCACATTAGTTGACGACCCAAAAAATATAACAGCAAACAAAAAAAATCATATTCAAGTTTTTTGTGTCTCTAATTGTTCAAATATAAAGCCTGGTAAACTTTTTAATTCAAACGCAAGTTATGTCTTGCAAAATTTGGACTTTGGTATTGATTACGCTCTAAATAATGATAAAGCCGCGCTTGTAACCGGTCCTATAAGCAAAGAAAATATTATTTCAATAAATAAAAAATTCCAAGGACATACCGAATATATTCAAAAAAGAACTTCAAGCGATGATGTCTTAATGCTCCTTGGCTCTGATAAGTTAAGAGTTGCATTGGCAACAACTCACCTCCCCCTTAAAAACGTTTCAAAATCAATAACCAAAGAATTAATTATCTCTAAAGCAAAAATTCTAAACGATGAGCTGAAAAATAAATTTAGGATTAAAAATCCTAGAATTACAATGCTTGGACTTAATCCACATGCAGGAGAAGGAGGAAAAATTGGATCAGAAGAAGTCGATATCTTGATTCCTGCTGCAAAAGAATTAAAAAGAAAAAAAATTAATATCACTTTTCCAAAATCAGCAGATACAGCATTCACAAAAAAAATGTTAAATGAAGCGGATGCCTACCTAGGCATGTATCACGATCAGGTTTTGCCAGTTATAAAAGCTTTAAGTTTTGGTTCTACAACTAATATTACTTTAGGAGTTCCTATCATAAGAACATCAGTAGATCATGGCGTTGCTCTAGATATTGCAGGAACAGCGAAATGCGACACGTCATCACTAAAAGAAGCTATGAGAATTGCAAAAAAAATTATCTAATGAGTTCAAGAAATATCAGAAGAAAATTTGGGCAAAATTATTTATCTGATCCAGCAATTATTTTTGAAATGGGTCAATCAATTTCTCCACAAGTTGGTACAAATTTTTTTGAGATAGGTCCTGGAATGGGTGCCCTTACAAAAGCTTTAAATCGTGATGGTGTTTTCATTAAAGCTATTGATATTGATCAAAATAATATCGAATATCTTTTAAAAGAATTTAAGGGTCCCGCGTCATATGAATTCCTGCAGGGTGACATTTTATCTTTTCCACTAAATTTCTTACAAGATAAAAAATATAGAATCGTTGGCAACCTTCCCTACAATATTTCAACGCAAATAATTTTAAATTTCATTAACTGGAGCAATGAGGTCGAAGATATGCATTTTCTTGTACAAAAAGAAGTGGCAGAAAAGATTGATGGATCTCTAGGCACAAAAAATTGGGGCAAGCTTTCTATTAAACTTTCAGCATTTTTCCACACTCAAATTTTATTTGATGTTCCGCCAGAGTCTTTTGATATTAAACCTAAGGTTAATTCAAGCTTTATAAGGTTAATACCAAAAACAAAACTTATAGATTCATCAACAAAAGATAAATTATTTAAAATAATAGATATGTCTTTTGCATCAAGAAGAAAAAATATTAAAAATAATCTAAAAAAAGCTAACATAAATTGGAATGAATTAGCTATTGATCAAAATCTGAGGCCTGAAGAAGTGACGCTGGAAAATTACTTAAAAATTGCAAATCATTATCAAGAATAGATGGCACATTATGTAGTAGGCGATGTTCAGGGGTGCTTTAAAGAATTAGAAGCACTATTAAAAAAAGTTGAGTTTGATCAAAAAAAAGATCAACTAATTTTTGCCGGTGATTTAGTTAACAGAGGTAAGGATTCTTATAAAGTTCTTGAGTTCTGTATAAATAATCAAAAATCAGTATCTGGGGTTTTGGGCAATCATGATTTTTATTTGTTGTATTTGATTGAACATCAAAAAAAAGACAAGTCACTTAAAAAAGTTCTTGAATCCAAAAATTTAAAACAATATCAATCCTGGTTGAAAGCCCTTCCGTTATTTATAGAAATTAAAATAAAAGACACAAAAGAAATCTTTTGGATTTCACATGCAGGGATACCATTTATCTGGAGCATAAAAGATGCAAAAAAATTATCACATGAAGTTCAAGAAGCATTAAAAAACGATGCATCAAATCTTCTTGCAAAAATGTGGGGAGATACTCCAAAAAAATGGAGTAATAATTTAAAAGGATACAAAAGACTTAGAACAATAATTAACTACTTTACAAGAATGAGATATTTGTCGGAGGATGGGTCGCTTAAGCTGGATTTGAAAAGTAAAACTGCTAAAAAAGGATACATACACTGGTTTAATCAAACAAAAAATAATTTAAAAAATAAAGAAAATATAATTTTTGGGCATTGGGCATCAATAGAAGGCGTTACGAATATAGATAATATAATTGGCCTTGATACAGGGTGTGTTTGGGGAAATAAACTTACAGCTATAAGATTAGAAGATAAAAAAATATTTCACGTAAAAAAACAATGAAAATATATGAGGTTGGTGGAGCTGTTAGGGATGCGCTGCTAAATAAAAAAGCCAAAGATAAAGACTGGGTTGTTGTCGGCTCTTCGCCGGAGGAAATGGTATCTAAAGGCTTTAAGCCGATAGGAAAAGATTTCCCAGTATTTCTCCATCCAGAATCAAATGAAGAATATGCTCTCGCAAGAACTGAACGGAAGACTGGTCATGGCTATAACGGTTTTAATTTCTATTATGGTAAAGAGGTAACGCTAGAAGAAGACCTGTCGAGAAGGGATTTAACTATAAATGCTATTGCGAAAGACTCTGATGGCAATATTATTGATCCCTATGGGGGCAGAGATGATATTAAGAAAAAGATATTCAGACACGTATCAGATGCATTTTCAGAAGACCCATTGCGGGCTATAAGACTTGCTCGATTCCATACTTATGATCATTTAAAAGATTTTAAAATTGATGAGAGGACGGAAAAAATGCTCGAAGAAATTATTAGTTCAGGTGAAATAGCAAATCTGTCATCCGACAGGATCTGGACTGAGACTGACAGAGCGCTAACCTCAGAAAACCCAAATATATTTTTTGAGGTGATAATAAAGTATAAGATGCACTCCCCCTTCTTTAATAAATTAAGAGTTCCAATATGTAATACAAGCTCAAAAAGCCTCGTTCGATGGGCCGAACTTCAAATCAACAACGATTTTTGTCTAGGAGATAAACTCCCAGTCCCTAATGCGCAAAAGAATTCATCAGATGTTTTGATGAAGTTAATAAAAATTACCAAAGATATGTCTAATCAATCACTTATAGATTTTTTGCCTAAGGTTAATATGGAAAGAAATCAGTCACTGATCAGTGATTTGTGCTGCTTGCCACATCTTAAAGATTCTAAGGATTTAATATTAAAATTATTAACAAATACAATTAAGGCTGATTTTTCTGTTCTTAAAAATATTCCAACTGAGAAAATTTATGAAGAAAAGCATAAAATATACAAACAAATAGTAAATCAATCTTTATGAACAAAACTATATTAATTACTGGCGCAGCAAAAAGAATTGGTAAAGAAATAGCCTTAACTTTTTCTCATATGGGGTGGAATATTATTATTCACTACAATTCTTCAAAAAAGGATGCGCAGGATTTAGCAGATCAAATCAATTCTCATAACCCTAACTCAGCAAAAATTATTCAGGCTAATTTAGATATCTCATCAGACGTTAAAAGATTGGTTGATGAATCTAAACTATGCTTTGATTCAATCGATGTTCTGGTAAACAATGCTTCAACTTTTTATCCAACACCTATTAATGAAATTTCTGACGAGCACTGGGATAAATTAGTTGGAAGTAATCTTAAAGGTCCATTATTTTTAATCCAGGGTCTAAAAGATAAATTAATTGAATCAAAGGGTTCTGTAATAAATATTACGGATACAAATTTAAGCAAGGGTGTTGCAAATTTTTCCATATATGCTTCTGCTAAGGGAGGTTTAGAGTCCCTAACCAAGGTTCTTGCAAGAGAATTAGCTCCAGATGTTAATGTTAATGCAATTGCTCCTGGTGCAATGCTCGAACCACCTGATGTAACTTGGACTGATGAGCAAAAGGAAAAGGTAATAGCCAATATCCCACTTAAAAAAATGGGATCTGAAAAAGATATTGCAAACACTGTTAAGTTTGTTGTCACTTCAAAATATATGACAGGACAAGTTATAAAAGTTGATGGAGGTAGATCACTCTCATGACAAGCGACGCTAAAAAATATGAAGAAATATTTTCTGGAACAAAAGAAGTTGCTGAACATTTAAAAATAAATACTTTAAAGCTTCAACCATGGATTGATGCCCATGTTCCTGGGGCTGGTTCTATAAAATTAATAGAACAATTTAAAGGCGGTCAATCTAATCCTACCTATAAAATTATCACTGATAATAA
>CBFHIO010000016.1:0-17132 GCA_965656035.1 Gammaproteobacteria bacterium
CACCTTTTATGGCCCCTAAACCATATTCAATATCTCCATCTTCGTTTACTAAAAACATTTTGTTACTGGATAAAATATTGGGTTTTAAGACATTAATATTCATACGCTTACATTCCTGTATCAAAGCATGAATTTTATCTGTATTTCCAAGCTCAGTTGATAGCACGGCAGCCATAAAATGCTCAGGATAATAAGTCTTAAGAAATGCTGTTTGATAAGAAATTACTGCATAAGCAGCTGAGTGGGATTTATTAAATCCGTACTCAGCAAATTGTTCTATTAGCTCAAATATTTTTTCCGCTGTTTTTGCTGGTATAGAATTTTTATCGCAGCCCTTAATAAAAATTTCTCTCTGCTCTTCCATTTCTTCAACTTTCTTCTTACCCATAACTCGTCGAAGTATGTCTGCTTGACCCATAGAATAGCCAGCAAGAACTCTTGCAGCTTCCATGACTTGTTCTTGATAAACGATTACTCCATAAGTTTCAGAAAGAACTGGTTCAAGCAATTCATGCGGATAAGTAACCTGACTTCTGCCATGCTTTCTATCTACAAAAGTAGTATGCATTCCTGAGTTTAGGGGTCCTGGCCTATATAGAGCTAAAAGAGCTGTTATTTCTTCAAATTTTGTTGGTTTGAGTTTTTTGATTAAATCTCTCATCCCGGTTGATTCCAATTGAAAAACTGCCATTGTTTTGCCAGATGACAATAATTCAAACACCTTGGGGTCATTTAAAGGAATGTTATCTAAATTTAATTTTTCTTCGCCTTTTTTGAAAGATTGATTGATAGATTTCAAAGCTTTATCGATGACTGTTAACGTTCTCAGTCCCAAGAAATCAAATTTTACTAATCCAATTTTTTCTACATCATCTTTATCATACTGAGTCATGATTGAAGACGACTGTCGATCATTATATATTGGGCAAAAATCTGACAAGCTTCCTGGAGCGATAACAACTCCACCAGCATGTTTACCCACATTTCTTGCTATGCCTTCTAATTTATATGCCAAATCAACAACTTCTCTAACTTCAGAGTCATTCTTTGCTGCTTGAGCAAAAACTGGCTGTTCTTCTTTTGCTCTATCAAGTGTCATTCCTGGTGCAAATGGAATCATTTTTGAAATTCTATCTCCCAATGCATAAGGCTTACCCATTGCTCGAGCAACATCCCTTACAACGGCTCTTGCAGCCATTGTTCCAAAGGTTACAATTTGAGAAACAGCCTCACTACCATATTTATTGCTCACATAGTCAATAACGCTGTCTCTTTTTTCCATACAAAAATCTATATCAAAGTCTGGCATAGATATTCTCTCGGGATTAAGAAAACGCTCAAATAGTAAACCATGCACTATTGGATCTAGTGTGGTTATACCTAAAGAATAAGCTACCAATGAGCCAGCCCCGGAACCCCTGCCAGGCCCAACAGGAACATCATTATCCTTAGACCACTGAATGAAATCATAGACAATTAAAAAATAGCTTGAAAAGCCCATTTTTTTTATTTGATTTAATTCATAATCAAGCCTTTTTTTGTATTCTTCTTTATTTTTATTATCAAAATTAACTATTATTTGGTTTAACTTGCTATGAGAGAGTTCAGCAATATATGAATCAAAGTCATGTTCATCTGGAACAGGATATTCAGGAAGAAAATATCCCTCAGTATGCAGAGATACATTACATTTTTTTGCAACTTCGTTCGTATTTTTTATGATCTCATCAAAATCCACAAACAAATCACTCATCTCATCAGGGGATTTAAAATATTGCTCACTAGAAAATAGTTTTTCTCTATTTGGATCATTCAAAGTTCTCCCAGTGTTAATACATACTTTAGTTTCGTGAACCTCGTAATCATTTTTTTCAGAAAAAAGAACATCGTTTGTGGCAATTAAAGGAACTCCTTTTGAATTGGAAATTGGAAGTATGTTTGTCAGAAATTCCTGCTCATCTGGTCTGTTAGTTCTTTGAATTTCTATAAAAAAATCTTCGTGAAATACACCTAAAAATTTATCAATACAATTTGAAGCTTCATCAATTTTCTTTCTTTTTATCAGATCAAATAGATGACTATCTTTCCCTCCAGAAATAACTATTACATTATTTCTAAATTCTTCAAGATCATCGAAATCCAGTATTGGAGTTTGATATGAATAATTATTATGAGCTTTAGATATGGCTCTCATTAAATTTCTATGTCCATTATTATTTTTAGCTAAACATAAAAGCTCATGCGATGAGTCATCGCCATCAAATATAACTTTTATTGATGATCCTGATATTGGCTTAATACCAGCACTTTCACACTTATTAAAAAATTTAACCATTGCAAACATATTGGACTTATCAGTTAATGCAAGAGATGGGACAGAATGTTTTTTTGCACAATCAACTAACTGATTAATGGTTAGCAGGCCCTGAGTAATGCTGTATTCAGATGAAACTCTTAAATGAGAAAATATTTTTTCCATTGTCCTAAGCAACAACTCCTTTGAAAGTTTTTCTGTGAATTGGTGTTATGCCGTGTTTTTTTATTGCAGCTTTATGTATCTTAGTACCATAACCTTTATGGCTGGAAAAATAATAATCTGGATATTTTTTATCAAATTGCATCATTAAATTATCTCTATAAACTTTTGCAATAATTGAGGCTGCACTTATTTCATCTACAATAGAATCACCACCAACTATTGTTTGGGTATCTATATCTAAATCAGGTTTATGCGTTCCATCAACAAGAATCTTACCTGGCTCAACAGACAGGTTAAGTATAGCTCTTTTCATTGCTAATAAAGAAGCTTGAAGAATATTAATTCTATCTATTTCTTTAACAGACGCAGAGCCAAAAGAATAATAAGAATTTTGTATTATGATTGAAGATAATTCTTCTCTTTTGCTCTTGGAAAGTTTTTTTGAATCTCTTAAACCAGGTATATCATTTTTAAGAATCACGGCTGCAGCTATTACAGGTCCAGCCAAACAACCCCTGCCAACTTCGTCTACCCCAACAATATAATTCAAAGTTCTAAGATTGCTTTTATATACTCAATTTCATCTGAACCAACCAGCAAAGATCTCAATTCATCTGAAAGTGAATTTAAATGTTCGCTATTAATAGACTCAAGAGCATTTAAGATTGTTTTTGGATTGCATTTTTTTTGGATAAGTTCAGGGAATTTTCTTGAACCCAGCAATAAATTTGGAAGACCAACATCATCAATTTTTAGCATTCTTGAGATAATGAAATAATTTATTGGACTGGTTTTGTAGCATATAACTGGGCATGCTCCTAATATAGCAGCCTCAAGGCTTGCAGTGCCTGAAGTTACTACCGAATGATTAGAGATTGATAAAAATTCTCTTGCAGAGTCTATGCTTGTCTTTACTGGCAACGACTTTGGAACAATATTATCAATAGTTTCTAAAGTTCTTTGATCAGAAGCTGGGATTAGATATTCATAATCTAGATTTTTACTTGAATGAATATTAATAAACTCTATGTAAGTTGGAAGTAAATTCTTAATCTCAGATATTCTGCTTCCAGGAAGAATCGATATATATTTTTTTTGAGAAACTAAATTATATTTCTCATATACTGCATGTGAATCATCTTTATGTAACTCGCTAAATGGGTGACCGATATGAATACTTGGTAGATTTTTATTTTTATAATAATTATGCTCAAAATTAAAAAGGCACATTGTTAAGTCAATGTAGCGTTTAATATTTTTAACTCTATTTTCTCTCCATCCCCATACTGATGGACTAACAACTTGAATGTTTTTACATATTTTTTTTTGCTTGAGAGTTTTATGAATACTGATATTAAAATCTGGAGAATCAATGCCAATAAAATAATCTATGTCATTTGTAATAAATAAATCTATTAATTTTTTCTGAAGTCTTTTTAACTGCCTAAACTTTAGAAGCGGTTCTATAAGGCCCATTACATGCAAATTGCTAAAATCAAATATTGATTTTAGGCCCTCCTGACTTATTTTCGGCCCACCAACTCCGTACAATTGAACGTCATGAGTTTTTTTAAGTCCTGAAATAATTTTTGCGCCAAGCCTATCACCAGAATATTCTCCGGCAACTATCCCAACTTTTATAATTGGTTTTTCTAAACTCACTTATCTTAAAATACCGCGAGAGGAGGATTTGATTGACTCGATAAAAATATTTAAATAAGCATCGCCATTATCAGATTGAAGGATATTTATTTCGTTAAGAGAGTCTTCAAGTTTTAATCCTTTTTTATAAAGAATTTTAAAAGCTTTTTTTATAAGACTTATAGACTCTGACGGAATATCGTTTCTACTCATTCCAACTGTATTAAGGCCTATAACTCTAGCAGGGTTTGAAGCAACTTTAATATATGCAGGAACATCCATGGTTATAGAAGTATTCATACCAAGAAAAGAATAATCTCCTAAATTACAGAATTGATGAACAGCAGAGTAACCACCAATAACAATATTATTCCCAACAATAACATGTCCAGCAATACCGGCATTGTTAGCAAAGATATTATTATTTCCTACTATGCAATCATGAGCTATATGAGTGTATGCCATTAAGAGATTATTGTTGCCAATTTGAGTAATGCCTTTATCTTGGATAGTTCCTCTGTGAACTGTGACGCCCTCTCTAAAAATATTATTATCTCCAATAATTAATTCAGTATCTTCACCTTTAAACTTTTTATCAGGAGTATCTTCGCCTATAGAAGAAAATTGGTAAATCGTATTATTTTTTCCTATCTTTGTTGGACCCTTTATTACTGCATGGCTTAATATATTGGTACCTTCACCTATCTCAACACCATCGCCAATAATACAAAATGGTCCAATAGTTACATCAGGGTGAATTGTTGTTTTATCGCTAATAATTGATGAAGAATCTATAGACATTATGCTTTTCTGTCTGCGCATAGAATTGTTGCAGAACAAACAACTTTATTATCAACCTCAGCTCTTGTATCAAATTTCCATATACCCTTTTTTTCACTAACAACAGTGCTGTATAAATGAACTATATCATCTGGTCCAACACGCGATCTAAATCTTGCTTTATCAATTCCAGCAAATACATAAATCGAACCCTCTTCAGGAGTTTTATCCATTGTTTTAAAGCCCAAAATTCCTGAAGCTTGCGCTAAGGCTTCAACAAGTAATACACCAGGAAATATTGGATTATCAGGGAAATGTCCTTTATAAAAGTCATCATCAGATGAGTTCCTTAAAATACAATGAATGTTCTTGCCTAACTCAACTTCTATAATTTCATCAATGAAGAGAAAAGGTTCTCTGTGAGGTAAAAAATTTTTTATTTCATCATAATGCTCTAACATTACTTTCCTCTTTTTTTAATAAATACTGAAGATTTTGCCCAATCTTTATGTTCTTGGGCTGGCATTATGCCTACATAATTTCCAGATTCTTTTATATCTTTTGTAACTAAAGTATGCGCCCCAACAGTAACGTTGTCACATATATTTAAATGGCCAAGGACCCCTGAAAGCCCTCCCATTTGAAAATTCTTGCCAATTTTAGTTGAACCTGCAACAGCACATGAAGCAGCTATAGCTGAATTCTTTCCAATTATTACATTATGCGCAATTTGAATTTGATTATCTAACTTTACTCCTTCATGAATTTCAGTGTCCGAAATTGCACCTCTATCAACAGTGCAATTTGCTCCAATCTCTACGTTTCTTTCAATTATTAGTTTGCCAATTTGTTCAATTTTTACATAGCCCGTTTTAGTTGGAGCGTAACCAAAACCATCAGATCCCAAAACGGTCCCATTATGAATTATTGAACCTTCACCAATACTTACATCTTGAACAATGGAACAGTTAGATTTAATTATTACATTATCACCAATTTTACAATTAGGACCTATAACAACATTGGCTCCAATTGATACATTCTTTCCAATTAATGAATCATTTGAAATAGAGGCAGAGGGATGAATAGATGGATTATCTATATCAAAAATTTGTTTTTTAAATAAAGAGCTAGCTTTCGCATATGCTAAATAAGGGTCTGGGCTAACTATATAATTTCTTTCGTCAGTTATTTCGAAAGAATCATGAATAATTATTGCTTTTGCTTTTGAAGCACTAATAAATTTACTATATTTTGAATTAGATAAAAATGAAAGAGACTCTGATGATGCTTTTTCAAGTGTTGATAAATTGTTGACGATAGCTTTGCTATCGCCAACAACTATAGAATCTGTATGATTTGCTATTTCAGCTAATGTATATTCTTTATATTCAGACACTACTCAGATTGAGCATTAGCCTCTGAAGCTGCAACATCTAACATGGATGTAACATCGTCAGTCAAATCTAGAGCAGGATCGCTAAAAAGAATAGTTTCATTTTTTTGTAAAAGCACTTTAATTTGTTTAGCCTGGATTAGCTCACCAATAATTTTTTGCATTGCTGCACCGTTTTCTGCAAAAACTCTCTGAGCAGTTTCTTCCTGAGCCTGTTGAATTTTACCTGCTAAAAACTCAAGATCTTTTCCTTTATCTTGAATATCTTTTTGCATTTTTGCAATTTGCTCTTGTGATAAAGTCTCAAGCTCCTTTTGTAATTTTTCTGCTATGGCTTGTCTTTCAGCTTGTAACGATTGAGCTTCTTCTAAATTTGATGCGTAATCCGCATCTTCTTCAAGAGCTTTAAAAGCATCTGCAGCTGATTGAGTTGCTAAAACAGCAGTTCTCATATCTATAACAGCCATGCCATCTACAGCAAATGCTGGAACTGATAGAAATAAAACTGCAAATAAATTAAGTTTTAATAAATTTTTCATAGTTACCCCTTATTGGTGTGTGATATTTTATCTTAATTAGAATACGTTGCCTACAGTGAATTGAAATTCCTTTGTTTCCTCATACTGTCCTGCATTGGTTGGTTTGGAAATAGCAAAACTCATTGGACCAAAACCAGTTATCCATGTTATTCCAACGCCATATGAATATCTAAGATCATCCAAAGATGGCTTATAGCAATTTATTTGATAGTCTTTGCAGTTATCAGAAAAAACATTTCCAAAATCAAAAAAGAACGCTGATCTCATTGATCTTTGATCTTCAATAAATGGTAATCTAAATATTAGCTGGAGACTCCCTTCAACTTTTATATTACCACCAATAGAAACCCTCTTGTTATATTCAGAGTTTGCATATGGATTGTAATATGGAAGATCTAATTCACCATCACCATCAGTATCTATTAAATTTGGACAAGTGCCTTCTGAATAATTAAATTCATAACAGGGGGCCTCTGTGCTTCTTGGCCCTAGTGTATTAGATTCAAACCCTCTTAGAGATCTCGGTCCGCCAGCATAAAAGTTTTGAAAAAATGGAGTTTCTGTAGTGTCACCAAATGGAGCTAAATATCCAAGCTCAATATTAAAACCAAAGACAAGATCTTTAGGTAAAGGTTGATAATATTTTTGTCTAAAATTGATTCTTGCAAAATCAATATCTCCACCTGGAACTGTAGATGAGAGGCTAAGAATCGTAGAGGCGCCGTCTGTCGGAAACATACCTCTATTAAGGGTGACACGTTGCCATGATATTTGAGCGTTTAGTGTTTCAAAAATACTTCCTTCAGTATTTATAAAATCCCATATTTCTCTAGCTGGTAATGTGCCTATATCGATTTCAGTTTTATCATAAGTGAGTCCAAGATTGATTCTTTGTATATCTGAAATAGGATATCCGTACTGCACACCAAAACCCATTGAATTGCTTAAATAGTTTGCAACATTAAACTCACCATAATCGGTTTTTCTGTAATATAAGTTGTAGCCCTGGCTTACGCCGTCCTTGGTAGCATATGGATTCAAGTATGAAAAGTTGTAATTTTCTGAATAAATATTTTTACTGATACCCATGCCTACAGTATTACCTGAACCCAAGAAATTCTGTTCTTGAAGATTAAATCCTAACATTAGTCCAAAATCACTATAACCAATATTGCCTCCAACTGATCCTGTTGTTTCTTCATCAACAGAATAGATTATATCGATTTGATCATCAGTATTTGGGACTGGTATCGTTTCGACCTCAACTTCTTTAAAGTAACCAAGCCTCTCAAGTCTTGTCCTCCCTGCTTCTATACTATTGTTTGAAGACCATGCTCCTTCAAATTGTCTCATTTCTCTTCTTAGAACGTGATCTTGAGTAACATTATTACCAGTAAATAAAATCTTTCTTGTATAAGTTCTTTTTCCTGGCATTACAGAAAATATAATCTTTACTTCATTAGAATCTTCATCTATTTCAGAATCGCCACTAACCTCAGCAAAGGCATATCCCCTGTTGCCTAAAACATTAGTAAAAAACTCTTCGATAGATGTTATTTGAGCCTGAGAATAGGTTAAGCCTTTTATAGAATCAATAATTGGTGTAAATACCTCTTCCTCAATAGGAAGATCTCCAACAATTTCTACATCTGAGATTGAATATTTTTCACCCTCGAAGATATTAAAGTTAATAAATATACTTTTCATGTCTCTAGAAAGGCTTATCTGAGAAGATTCAATAGAAAACTTTAAGTAACCTCTGTCCTTATAGAAAGATTCAAGCGTTTCAATATCGCCTTTAAGTTTCTCTCTTGAATATGCATTATCGTTGTTGAGAAAAGAGAAAAACGAACCTTCTGATAATTCAAACCCTTTTAGCAGCTCTTCATTGCTAAATACTTCGTTTCCAATGATATTAATTTGTTTTATTTTTGCACTTTTTCCTTCATCAACAGTAATATTTATATCGATTCTATTTCTAGGTTTTTTAATCTCATCAATCTCCACCCCGGCACCATATCTTCCATTTGATGCATACGAACGAACGAGCTCAGACTTTACTTTCTCTAATGTAGATCTTTTATAAACCTCACCTTCTTTTATTCCAACCCCATCTAAACTCTCAATTAATTGTTCAGTTTTTAATGCTTTGTTACCTGAAATATCTATTGCAGAAATTGATGGTCTCTCAACAACACTAATAATAAGTGTATTACCATCTTTGGCTATTTGAATGTCATCAAATTGTTCAGTTAAAAAAAGTGATTTTGTAATGTCTATAGATTTTTGTGAATCAATCTTATCCCCAACACTTATTGGTATAACATTAAAAATGCTGCCAGTTGATACTCTCTGCAGTCCTATGATTCTAATATCACTTACTAAAAATTCATCAAAAGCATTCAGATTAAATATAAACAAAAAGCTTAAAAAATAAAATTTATGAATTTTCAATTCTTTTTCTGCCTAAAAAAAACGAGTAATATCATTAAATATTGCAAAAATCATTAATGCTCCAACCATTAATGCTCCACCCGTATAAATAAAATTTTCAGTCCTTTCAGTAAATGGCTTACCTCTTATAGCCTCTATACCTAGCATTGTAAGTTGGCCACCATCTAAAACAGGTATAGGCAGTAAATTAAGAACCCCTAAACTAATACTCAGCAAAGCCATCAAATACATAAATGGAAGAAACCCCGCCTGAGCTGTGTTACCAGCCATCTGAGCAATTCCAATTGGGCCACTTAAATTTTCAGTGCCCATATTTCCAGAAATCATTTTGCCAATAAATTGGAGTGTTTTAACACTCAAATTGTATGTTTCGTAGACGCCTTTATTAAAGGATTGATAAACTGATCGACTTGTCCCAAATGAAACTCCAATAACACCTAATTGATTACCATTAGTATCTTTTGACTCACCTACACGCAATGGAAACTGGAGCAAATTTCCATCTCTGGATACATCAACAAGAACCGTTTGATTCGGGATTGATGATATCTTCTCTTGGATATCGCTAGCATAATTAATTTTTGCATTACCTATTTTTACAACAACATCATTCGCTTTCAAACCTGATTCATCTGCAGGACCATTTTTAATAATGCCACCAATTATAGGTTTCATTTTATATTCAACATCCACTCCTAAATCTTTTAATGGATTATTTTGAGATTCTGGTGTTGGTAAAAAATCTTTAACCAGAATACCTACATTTATCGGCTCTGAAATATCTGACCTTTTTAAGGTTAAGTTAATAGCTCCAGTAAAGCCTGCATATGATAGCAACTCTAGATTGATGTCTTTAGAGTCAGAAACATACGTTGAATTAATTGCTACTATCTGATCACCAGGTAATATAAATTCATTCGGTGA
This sequence comes from Gammaproteobacteria bacterium, assembly GCA_965656035.1. Taxonomy (GTDB): domain Bacteria; phylum Pseudomonadota; class Gammaproteobacteria; order Magnimaribacterales; family D2472; genus SCGC-AAA076-P13. The sequence goes on from CBFHIO010000016.1 coordinate 10,214, forward strand.
ACTCAGGTTTATTGAGTTTTCAACTTCTTTGATAACAGTAGTTGTTTGAGGGTCTGGCGTGTTTAAAAAAATTAATGAAAATATAAAAATTGATAGCAAAAAATTTGCAAGAGGACCTGCAAGCATTATTAGAGCTCTTTGCCATTTAGGCTTGGAGTCAAAAGTATTTTTAATTTGCTCTTTCGTTAACTGTTTTTTAATTTCTGGCTCATGCTCAATGAGTTTTTCTGTGATCATTGAAACATAGCCTCCAAGAGGCAATGCTGAGATAGCAAACTCTGATCCATGCCTATCAAGGCGTTTGTATATAACCGGCCCCATGCCAACAGAGAACCTTTGAACATGTACATTAAAAATTCTTGCAAAAAGAAAATGGCCATATTCATGAATAGTAACAAGCACACCAAGAAGTACTATAAATGATCCTAAATATATTAAAGTTGTTGTCATAATTTTAAGAGACTGATTTTACCACCTTCTTAGCCTCTATGCGTGTTTGATTATCTATTTCATAAATACTTTCTATGTCCAAATTTTTAGACATTGGAATTGCATCAAAAGTTCTATAAATAACAGCATAAATTTTATCAAACGTAATTTGCTCTTCTAAAAAACTTTTTACAGCAACTTCATTTGCTGCATTGAAAATTATTCCTGATGAACCACCGTTATTACAAACATATCTTGCTATATTAAATATTTGAATCCGATCTTTAGGAATTTCTTGAAATGAAAGGTTTAGTGACGAAAAATCTATTTCTGAAAAATTCAAATTCAAACGCCTTTCATTAACAGATAATGCATGAGCAATAGGAACTCTCATATCTGGGTTGCTCATCTGACAAATACTTGATCCATCCTTATATGTAACAATAGAGTGAATTATGCTCTGAGGATGAACTGCTATATCGAAAAACTTTTCATTTAAGTTAAATAAATATCTTGCTTCAATTAATTCAAGACATTTATTAACCAATGATGCAGAGTCAATGGTTATCTTTGCGCCCATTTCCCAATTAGGGTGATTTAAAGCTTCATTTTTTGTAACTTGTGATAGCTCAGAAATGCTTCTATTTAAAAATGGCCCTCCAGATGCAGTTATTATGATTTTTGATACATCATCCGTTTTTTTATCTGAGTTCAAACATTGAAATATAGCATTGTGTTCGCTATCAATAGGTATTATTTGAGTATTGTATTTTTCTGCCAAAGGAAGAACAATTTCTCCGGCCACTACTATACTTTCTTTATTTGCTAATAAAATTGTTTTTCCAGTTTTTGCAGCAATAAGAGTACTTTCAAGTCCTGCAAAACCTGAAACAGCAGACACAATTATATCTACTACATCACTGTTCAGTAACTCTTGTAGCTCGTATTTATCACTTAAAATATTTAATTCTGTATTATCTTTAAATCTATGCTTAAGACATTTGTAACTCTCAATGGAGTCTGAATATACATTCTTTAACTTAAATTCATTGATAATTTTTTCTGCTTTAGTAATATTTGAACAAAATGTTATGCCTGTAAGATTTAATTCATTTTTATTTTGCTTAATTACACTTAGAACGCTGTCCCCAATACTCCCTGTAGCACCCAATATAATAATATTTTTCATAAAATAGTTACTATGATAAAAAGTAAAAGCATTACAGGAGAAGCTATTAGGTGTGAGTCTATTCTATCCAAGACTCCACCATGTCCAGGTAAAACTTTTCCAGTATCTTTAATTGATTTTTCTCTTTTATGAAAACTTATTAAAAGATCTCCATAAAAAGCAAGAATACCTCCTAATAAACATATTAATACAGACCAATAACTTAAATTAAAGAGATGGCTCAAACATAGACCGTAAATAACATTAACCACCAAACCTCCTACCAGGCCCTCTAAAGTTTTGTTTGGACTAATAACTGGAGAAATATGCCTTTTACCAAAATTTGAACCAATAATATAAGCAAAAATATCAAACAAAGTTGTATTTAATATAATTAAAATAATCAAATTATAAAAAGAAACTGAGCCAAGCTCATATAATTCATAAACCCCTCTAGAGAGTGAAGAAGGAAAAGATAAAATCCAAGCCATTAAGCAGATTGAGAGACAAAAATATATAAAAATTAAGTTAAAGCCCCACAATATAGGATGTCTAAAACCATTTTTAACCCACTCGTAATATCCTGCCAAAGATACGATAGATATAAATGAAGTTAAAACCCAATAATTTTCTAATATCACGATACCGGCCAATGGAGCTGTAATTATTAGCCCGGTTATAGTTCGTGTTAAGAAATTTGATTTATACTCTTTTGCCAAATCTTCTGCTCACTTTTTTAAAATTATCTATACAACCTATAAAATCCTCTTTTGTAAAATCAGGCCAATATTTATTTATAAATAATATTTCAGTATATGCTATTTGATATAGTAAAAAATTACTGATTCTATTATCTCCTCCAGTTCTAATTAATAAATCAATATTATCAACTGGGGAACATGAAAAATCTGAAATCATTGCTTCGTCAATGTGATCAGGCTTTATTTCACCAGATAGCACTTTATTTGAGATTTTTTTAGCAACATTAACAATATCTTGTCTTCCACCATAACCCAGAGCAACGTTTAAATTTAGTACTGGCTTATATGAGCTGGTTGCAGACTCTGCTTCATTAATTTTAGATATAATTTTTGATCCAAAATTATCGATTTCACCAAAAAACTTAAGTTTGACTTTCTGTTTTTTAAGATCGGTCACCTGTTCATTGATAGCTTTCAAAACAAGTTTCTTGATTGCATCTATTTCAGATCTGGGCCTCGACCAATTTTCGGAAGAAAAAGCATATAAAGTTAAAGATGAAATATTTTGTTTAACCGATTCTTCTACAATCTCTCTAACAATTTCAACACCTTTACTATGTCCTTTACTAATATTTAAAGAATTTGATAAAGCCCACCTACCGTTGCCATCCATAATAATAGCAATATGTTTAGCAATATTTTTCTGCTTTTCTTTTGATAAGTTAGCCATATGGCTGTGTTTAAATTTCAAGAAGATCGGATTCTTTTGCCTTTAACTCTGAATCAACAAGCCCAATAAATTTATCAGTCTCTTTTTGAATTAAATCCTCCATTCTCCTTAAGTCATCTTCTGATATTTCTCCTGAAGATTGAAGATCTTTGCATGATTGATTTGCATCTCTTCTAATGTTTCTTATAGATACTCTAGCGTTTTCAGCCTCAGCTCTTGCCTGTTTAATATAATCTTGTCTAGTTTCTTCAGTTAACGCCGGCATGGATATTCGAATTAAGTCCGACGAAGTGCTTGGATTTAGACCCAAATTTGAGTTAGATATTGCCTTCTCAATTTCAGGTATAAGACTTTTATCCCAAGGCGAAATCACTAGAGATCGCCCGTCTTCAACACTTATGCTAGCTGTCTGGTTTAAAGCTGTTGAATTTCCATAGTAGTCAACTTTTATATCATCTAAGATGGCAGGATTTGCTCTTCCAGTTCGTATCTTGTTGAACGCATTACCCAAGGATGAAATAGACTTTTCCATTCTTGAAGTTATGTTATTTAGTATTTCATTCATTTTATGATATTAACGTACCTATTTTTTCACCGCAAATTATATCTTTTAATGCATTTTTAGTATTCACATTAAAAACTTTAATAGGTAAATTATGGTCTCTTGCCAAGGTTAATGCAGTTGCATCCATTACCTTTAGATTCTTTGTAATTGCATCGTTGAAAGATAGTTCTGGAAAAAATTCTGCATTTGCATTAACTTCTGGATCAGAATCATACACCCCGTCAACTCTAGTAGCTTTTAACATTAAATCTGATTGAGTTTCAATAGCTCTAAGGCATCCAGCTGAGTCAGTTGTAAAAAATGGATTGCCGGTGCCTGCTGTAAATATTACAACATATCCGTCTTCTAAAAGCTGAATTGCGAGCCTTCTATCATAATGTTCGACTATTCCTGACATTGAGATAGCAGACATAACTCTGGTTTTTATCCCAGCCCTTTCTAAGGCGTCCCTAAAAGCAATTCCATTCATTACAGTAGCCAACATTCCCATATGGTCTCCTGCCACTCTGTCCATTCCTGCTTTATTTAATTTTTCACCTCTAAAAAGATTACCACCGCCAATAACAATTCCTATTTGTGCTCCAAGCTCTTTACATGAAGCAACTGAAGATGCCATTTGATCGAGTACTTTTGGGTCAATGCCGTGCTCATCATCTCCAGCAACAGACTCTCCACTAAATTTAACGAGAATACGTTGATGTATTAGATTTGGCATATATTTATTTTAGCTGCTCAGCAACCTCGTCAGCAAAGTTTTTTGTTTCAACCTCAATACCTTCACCAACTTTTAATCTTACATAAGATTCAATTTTTGCATTACTTGAATCTAAGAGATTTTGGATTGTGACTTCAGGATCTTTTACAAAATTTTGCGACAATAAAGAGACCTCAGAGAGGAATCGTTTTAACTTACCTTCAATCATTTTTTCCATAATTTCTTGAGGCTTGCCTGACTCTTCTGCTTGAGCCATATAAATTGATTTTTCTCTTTCAAGAATTTGAGGATCTATATCCGACTCAGATAAACACAAAGGATTAAAAGCAGCGACATGCATAGCAATATCTCTTGCTAGTGATTCATCACCGCCTGAAAGTACCACGATAGCTCCCAATTTTGAGTCTGAGTGAAGGTAAGAACCTGCATACATTTCAGAACTATGATTAACCGTTTCTAGTCTTCTTAATTGAATGTTTTCACCAATCGTTTGAACAAGTGTCTTTCTTTTATCCTCAATATCAGATTCATTTAAATCTGCTACATCAGATAATCGATTTTTTGAAATATATAATTGAACATCGTCTGCAAATTTAATGAAATTTTCATCTTTTGCTGCAAAATCTGTTTCTGAATTAATTTCAATTAAAGTTGAGTATTCGTCCCCAACAAAAACTCTAAGCACTCCATCAGCTGCAACTCTTGCTGCTTTCTTTTCTGCTTTTAATGCACTATTTGATCTAAGTAAATCTAAAGCCTTTTCAATATCTCCATCGCATTCAACAAGTGCTTTTTTGCACTCCATCATTGCGACACCTGTCATATCTCTTAATTCTTTTACCTGTGATGCTTTAATTTCCATCTTTATTTATCTTCCTCTTTAGGTTCATCAATATCAATTTGCTCTTCATCTGAAACTTCTTCACTTGATTCAGATTGCTCTGTTTGATTTTCTTCTTCAGCAACCTCTAACTTAACATCATCAGCAGAGGTTTCCTCTTTGACACTTTCCTCTAATTCAACAGTTTCATCATTAGGTTCGTCTTTTTTTATAGTTTGAATGATAGGAGCTTCAGAATCTGATTTAGGCATAAATCCTTTTGATGACTCTAGTCCTCTAGCACATGAATCAGCAATAATTTTTGTTATTAATCTAATTGATCTAATTGCATCATCATTACCAGGAATGACCATATCAATTCCATCCGGATCTGAATTTGTATCCACTAAAGCGATAACAGGAATTCCCATTTTTCTTGCCTCTAAAACTGCAATCTTTTCGTATTTAACATCAATAACAAATATTGCATCAGGCAAACCTTTCATATCTTTTATTCCACCTACGCTTGCCTCAAGCTTTGCATATTCTTTCTGGATTTCTACTGCTTCTTTTTTTATTAGCTTTTCAATTCTTCCTGAGGAAATCATTTCTTCAATATCTTGAAGTCTTCTTATAGAGCCTCTAATTGTTTTCCAATTGGTGAGAGTTCCTCCTAGCCATCTTTTGTTAACGTATGGTAGACCTATAGCAGAAGCTTCTTCTTTAATGGTCTTGCTAGCAGATCTCTTTGTGCCTACAAATAGTACTTTATTGCCTTTGGAGCAGATATCTTCAACTTTTGATGCAGCAGCATTTAAGTGCTCCTGAGTCAGGTCTAAATTTATTATGCTTATTTGTTTTCTGGTATCAAAAATAAATTTTTCCATTTTTGGATTCCAAAATCTTTGCTGATGACCGAAATGAACGCCTGCATGCAGCAGGTCTTTAACTGAAACAATACTCAATTTAAATCTCCTTGGGGTTATTCTCCAATCCTTATAAAGCTGACTCGAATTGAGCACCCCAACTTTACGTAACTAGGATCTTCGTGTTAAAAAGTTTCTGTATTCTATAGAAAAAGTAGATTAATTTAAAGTGATTTTCATCTAAAAAAATCTTGGACTGAATAAATGCCAGGTGATTTTCCATTTATTAATTTAGCAATATGTAGAGCCCCAGTGGCAAAAATATTTCTTGATAGTGCTTCATGTTTAAAACTTATTTTATCGCTGTGATTAGAAAAAATTACTTCATGTATTCCAAAAACATCTAATATTCTTTTAGACTCGATTTCAATAATGGTTACATGTTTTTGATTATTATTTAACTCAATAAATTTTTTAAGCTCAATAGAAGTTCCAGATGGCGCATCAACTTTCTCGGTATGGTGGGTTTCAATTATTTTACATTCAAAAGAATCTGAGTTGTTTTCTAAAAACTTTTTAATATTTTTTTTTAAATAATGAATTCCTTTACTCATATTATAAGAAAGCACTATTGGAATTTTTTTTGATGCTCTTTCTATTAGGTTTACCTCAACTTCTGAAAAGCCTGTTGTGCCAATTATTAAGGGTATTGAATGTTCTTCAGCTTCTTGAAGAAGAAGCATTGTTGATTCAGGCCTTGAAAAATCAATAATTAAATCAGAATCTATTAACTTTTTTACAATTTTAAAATCTGAGTGATCTAAAACTAAGTTTTTGATGGCTGCACCCATCTTGCCGGATAAGCCATTAACAAAAATAGCATTCATTTATTAATCCTTAATTTTGTTACAAGCTTGATTGAAAG
>CBFHIO010000017.1:0-16096 GCA_965656035.1 Gammaproteobacteria bacterium
TCAATCTTTTTGGATTTGGAAATGTTGCAAACCATGCACATCTTGGAGGGCTTATCTCAGGTATAATTTTTGCTATGATAACCTCAGCTATTTTTAAAAAGGTTTAAAAAATGAGTATTAAAAAAGCAGTCTTTCCAGTGGCGGGCTTTGGAACTAGATTTTTACCTGCCACAAAAGCAATACCAAAAGAAATGCTGCCAATAATTGATAAACCATTAATTCAGTACGCAGTTGAAGAGTCGTTGTTGGTAAAGCAAGATATTAAGAATATTCTAGGTAAAAATTGAAGATATTCTTATCATTTTTTAAATTATTTCCTCCTGAGCTATCGCATTTATTGGCTTTACATTCATTAAACTTGTTATATAAAACAAAACTTTTAAATATCTTTTTTCCAAAGATTGCAAATAAACATTATCAATTTTTAGGACTTAGCTTTAACAATAGATTGGGTACAGCTGCAGGTCTTGATAAGAATGGTGACTTCATTGACTGTTTAGGAGGTCTTGGATTTGGGTTTTTAGAAGTTGGGACAGTAACACCACTTCCTCAGCCAGGAAATCCTAAACCAAGAGTATTTAGATTATTTGAAGAAAACGCTGTGATTAATAAGTTGGGCTTTAATAATAAGGGCGTAGATTATCTAGTTAAAAATTTAAAACGTAGAAAATATAAAGGTATTGTAGGTGTAAATATTGGTGCAAATAAAAACTCCCAAGGAGAGCAAAGGATTAATGATTACATAACTTGCTTTAATAAAGTAGCAAAATATTCAGACTATATAACTATTAATATTTCTTCCCCTAATACCCCTGGATTAAGAAACCTTCACGATGATAAAAATATTAAAAACTTGATTGATTCTATTGAACAAAGCGCAGCGATATTAAAATTTCGAAAGCCAATTTTTATCAAAATTTCACCAGATGAGTCTATAGAGAATGTTAAAAGTATTGCTACATCTATACAAAGCTCAAAATTAAGTGGTTTGATAGTATCAAATACTACTATCAACAAAGACAATTTAAAGAGTATTAAGTACAAAGATTATGATGGAGGCTTATCAGGTAGTCCATTAATGGTCAGGTCTACAGCATTATTAAATTCTATAAATAATGAATATCCTGATTTACCAATTATTGGTGTCGGCGGCGTTATGAATAAAGAAGATTTTAATAAAAAGTTAGAATCAGGTGCGTCGCTTGTTCAGATTTATACAGGTTTTATTATCCATGGACCTAAGATCGTTAAAGATATTTTAAATTAATAATTAAATGGAACTTTTAATTATTCTTCTAGTTATATCTTTTCTAGTTGGAACTATAAGTTTTGCTTTACCATCAAGATTTGCAAGAGAAATTTCTGAGCTAAGGATGAAGGCATCAAGATTAGGTTTTAAAATTTCACCTTCAAATATTGGTCAAAATTCATTTAAAAATAAAGATATAAGTTTGATGATTTACAGCCTCAAGAATCAAACAAAATTGAAAGAAGCTCATTTTATTAGAGACAAAGATGAATTTATTTTGTATTCTCCTCTCAAGTTAAAGTACTCAAATGAGTATGATGAGTTAAAAAGTAAACTTAATTCTCTTTCGCCATTCGTGTTAGAGATTATATTTTCAAACTCTGTAATCGCTTTTATTTGGAAAGAAAAAGGCGGTATTGATGAGCTTGAAAAAATTTTAGATTTATTAAAAATTATCTAAAACTTTTGCTAAAACAAACTCATTAATGGTATTTCTAAAAAAAGGAACAAGTTATTTATTATGGGAAAATCATTAGTAATCGTAGAATCTCCAGCCAAAGCTAAAACAATATCTAAGTATTTAGGTAAAGATTTTATAGTTGAATCCAGTGTTGGTCATATAAGAGATCTCCCAAAAAAATCTTCACCAGCCTCTAAAAGAGCGTCAATTCCAAAAGATGTAAGCCCAGAAGAGAAAATCAGATTAAAAGCTGCTAATGATAGAAATAGATTAATTAGAAGAATGGGTATTGATCCAGATAATGGATGGACCGCTAATTGGCAAATTATTCCTGAAAAAGAAAAAGTAATAAAAAACCTAAAGAAAGCTGCAAAACAGGTTGACCATATTTATTTGGCGACTGACTTAGATAGAGAGGGTGAGGCAATTGCATGGCATCTTAAAGAAGCTTTGGGACCAGACAAATATGATTATTCAAGAGTTAGATTCAATCAAATAACCAAAGCAGCAATAATTGACTCATTTGCTGACCCAAAGGAAATAGATTTAGATCTTGTAAAAGCATACAGAGCTAGAAGGTTCCTGGACAAAGTGATTGGATTTGAATTATCACCTTTGTTATGGAAAAAAATTGCAAGGGGCCTTTCTGCAGGAAGAGTTCAGTCTGTTGCTTTAAGAGTGTTAGACGAAAGAGAGAGATTAATACAGGAATTTATTCCTGAAGAATTTTGGGAAGTTTCAATAAACTTAGATAAAAACGGCCTCCCAATACCTTTTTCACTAAATAGAAAAAAATCAGATCCTTTATTAAAAGAAGAAGAAGCAAGAAAAATTGAAAGCTTAATAAAAGCTAGTGATTTATCTATTGACGAAATAGTAAAAAAACCAGTCAAGGCTAGACCTAGACCACCATTTATAACCTCAACTCTTCAACAAGCTGCGAGTACTAAGTTAAATTTTACAGTGAAGAGAACCATGAGAGTTGCGCAAAAGTTATATGAGGCAGGACATATAACTTATATGAGAACCGATGCCCCAAGTCTCAGCAAAGAGTCAATACAGGATGCTAGAAATTATATTAATGAAAAAATTGGTGAAAAATATCTAACTAACGCGCCGAGAGTATACGCAAGCACGGAAAATGCCCAAGAGGCTCATGAGGCCATAAGGCCAACAAATGCTTTTATGACGCATGCTGATTTACTAAACCAAACAGAAGAAGAAAAAAGACTTTATCAACTAATATGGCAGCAATATATAGCTTGCCAAATGCCTGATGCGGAGTATTTATCTACTTCAGCAAAAATAAATATAGAAGAATATACTTTTTCAGCTAAAGGAAGAGAGGTAGTTTTTGATGGATACACAAAAATATCTCAACCTTCTAAATCAGATGGAGAAGATATCTTGCCCCCATTAAATGAGGGTGAGGTACTCAAATTAATTGAAATTAATTTAGAGCAAAAATTTACAAAACCACCTGCAAGATTTTCTGAAGCAGCATTGGTTAAGGAGCTTGAAAAGAAGGGTATAGGTAGACCTTCCACCTATGCAAATATTATTTCTACTATTCAAGATAGAGGATACGTTGAAATTCAAAACAGAAGATTTTTTGTTAAAAAAATTGGTCACATTGTTACTGAAAGGCTGCTGGAAAGCTTTGATGACATAATGGATTATGAATTTACTGCTAACTTAGAAAATAATTTAGACAGAGTTGCAAAAGGCGAAGTTGACTGGAGAAATATATTAGATGATTTTTATGCATCGTTTAAAAATGATCTTGCAACAGCATCTAACGAAGATTCGGGTATGAGAGGCAACAAGCCAACCTCTACAAATATTGTATGTCCATGTGGGGAAAAAAATATGGTAATTAGAAATTCCTCAAATGGTGTTTTTCTTGGTTGTTCAGGATATCAAAATATTGGTGATGATAAATGTAAAGAAACCTTAAACCTGATCTCTGGCGATGAAGCGGTTAGCGTTGACGATGCTGAAGAGGCTGAGAATTTATTAATTAAAAAAAGATGCCTTAAGTGCGATACAAGCATGGATAACTATCTTATTGATGAAAATAGAAAGCTACATGTTTGTGGCAAAAATCCCGATTGTGATGGTTATTTTGTTGAAGAAGGTCAATTTAAAATTAGAGGATATGACGGTCCGACCTTAGAATGCCATAAGTGTGGCTCAGAAATGCAACTAAAAACTGGCAGATTTGGTAAATATTTTGGATGCCTAAATGATAATTGTGGAGCAACTAGGGCTCTACAAAGAAATGGCGAACCAAAACCTTTAATGATGGAGCCAATATCCTTACCTGATTTGCCTTGTATTAAATGTGAAGATCATTATCTTCTGAGAGACAGTATGAAGGGCTTGTTTTTAGCGGCCAGCAAATATCCTAAAAATAGAGAAACAAGAGCACCAAAAGTTTCAGAAATAAATAATTTATCAAATGAAATTTTAGAAGCTTGTAGATTTTTACCGGATACAGAAAAACATTTGTATCTGATTAGCGCTCCAGAAAAAGATAGAGATGGGAATCCTTACGTAGTACGCTATAACAAAGCAGATGATGTCCATTATTTGGCATCAGAAAAAGATGGCAAAAAGACAAAATGGACAGCTGTATATAAAAATGGAGAGTGGGTCCAAAACCTTAAAAGTTAGTGAGTGCAAAAGAATTAGTTAATGTCTATATTGATATTTGTGATCAAATTTTAGCTGGTAATAAATTAAATCAAAATAATAAGTTCTTATTCTTATCTTCTCTTGAACAAAGCATTGATTATCTTGCAGTTCATGTAAGTTCAGAGCTAAACCTAAATCTTCCAAACTTTAATGATCTAAACTTTAATGCCAAGTGGAAGGCGCTATCTAATGAGATTGTTATTAGCAATATAATTAAAAGAGAGATGGCATTGGAGGGGTTTTTTTCGGATATTTCATTGGTTAAAGAAAAACTTTTATTGCCGATTGATGCATCAGTAATTGCTTCAAATGATTCTGTGAACTTGAAAAAACTTAATTTGATATTAGATAAGTATAAAACCTTTATATTGTTGCTTCGCAAAACCCTTGAGGAGTGTTAAGCTTCAAAGATACGGAGAATTTATGTCAAATTACTTAGAATTAGCTCAACTACCTGACGGAACTATTGTTTTAAGAAGATCAGATGATCATGATAATCCAATAGTAAAAATTGAGTTTTCAAATGAATCTAAGGAATTTCTTCAAGGACAAGAACTCTCAGTTGCCAAGGAAATGATAAGAGCCGGTATTGAAAGTGTAAGCGGTAATGTAAGTGATTTTGATGAGTTTTTTGACAGTCAAAAAGAAAGACTTTCAAAAAAGACAGTAATATTGCACTAATTTTCTCTAATTAGTCCGATACTTTTTCCTTCTATATATAGCTCTGTTTCCTCAAGATTGACTTCAATATCACTATATTCTTCATTTGCTGGTTTTAAGTGAACTATATTTGGAGCACTTCTGTGAAAATATTTAACCGTTACCTCATCTTCTATTCTTGCAATAACAATATCTCCATTTTTAATTTCTTGAGTTTTTTTAACAGCTATCAAATCATCTTCCATAATTCCAGCATCTTTCATACTAAGACCCCTAACTCTAAGGAAGTAATCAAAATCAGATCCAAAGAAACCTTTTGGACAATTTAAGATTTTTTCAACATTTTCACTTGCTAAAGTTGGTGATCCGGCGGCAACTAAACCAACTATAGGGTACTCGTTACCTTCATGGTTAATTTCTGAATTATTTATTGATATACCTCTTGATGCTCCACTTTCAATTGAAATAAAGCCTTTCTTTTCAAGAGCCCTTAGGTGGGTTTCAGCAGAATTAGGTGATTTGAATCCTAGCTTTCTACAAATATCAGCTCTTGTAGGAGGAAAGCCAGTTTTATTTATGTATACTTGAATACAATCAAGTACTTTTTGTTGTTGAGGTGTTATATCTTTCATAATGTTTTCAATATACTATATATTTATACAGTATAATGCCATAAAGTTTTTAAAATCAAGAAAAAATGAGTAATAAATCAAAATTAATTATAGGTATATCTTCAAGGGCCTTATTTAATCTGGATCAAAGCCACGAGATATATGAAAAGGAAGGCTTAGAATCTTACAGAGATTATCAAATAGCAAATGAAGATAAAACACTTGAACCCGGTGAGGCTTTTGGTTTGGTAAAAAAAATCTTAAGCATTAACTCTTTATATAGCAAGAATGAGAATAGAATTGAGGTAATTCTATTATCTAGAAATACATCAGATACCGGCTTAAGAATAAGAAATTCTATAGAAGCTCATGGTTTAGATATAAGCAGAGCAGCATTTTGTGGGGGTGAAAGTCCTCATAGGTATGTAAAAGACTTTGGTGTTCATCTTTTTTTATCAAGCAGCTTTGAAGACGTAAAGCTTGCCATTGAAAGCAATGTTGCAGCTGCAACCATAATTTCAAGAGATGGAGAAAGCAACATGCATTCTGAAAATGGCCAATTGAAAATAGCATTCGATGGAGATGCAGTGATTTTTTCAGATGACTCTGAAAAGGTCTATCATGAAGAGGGTCTAGATGCATTTATTGAAAATGAAGTTAAGGCAACCACCTCATTAAAAGAGGGTCCATTTAAATCTTTTTTAGTAGAATTAAATAAAATTCAAAATGATTTTGATATCAATGAATGCCCAATCAGAACAGCACTTGTAACTGCTAGATCAGCCCCATCTGATAAACGGGTAATAAAAACATTGAGAGAATGGGGTGTCAGGATTGATGAATCATTATTTCTTGGAGGAATGTCTAAACAACATTTTCTTAAATCTTTTCAAGCAGATATCTTTTTTGATGATCAAAAAAAACATATCATGGATGCTATTGAAACTACCGCCTCTGGACATGTTCCATATGGCATTAAAAATAAATAATAAGGATTACACATGGAAATAGTATGTTTTGATATGGAAGGAACTTTAACGCCTGAAATATGGGAGCAAATAGCTGTAAATACTGGAGTTGAAGAATTCAATAAAACTACGAGAGACATACCTGATTATTCAGAGCTCATGGACTTTAGGCTAAATGTAATGAAAAAACATAATCTGAAACTATCAGACATTCAAAAAGCATCAAGTGAGTTAGATCTTTTAGAAGGAGCTGAGGATTTTCTCAATAGTATTAGAACCAATTTTCAAGTTGTTATTCTGTCAGATACGTTCCATGAAATAGCCAAGCCTTTAATGGAAAAAATGGGTCACCCACTTTTACTATGTCATAACTTGGAAGTCGAAAATGATGAGGTTATTTCTTATAAGCTAAGGCACAAACAAGCAAAAAAACAAGCAATCATGGCTTTTCAATCAATTGGATATAGATGTATTGCTGCAGGAGACTCATATAATGATATACAGATGTTCGAAGTTGCTGAAAAAGGTTTCTTTATAAATGCACCAGAAAAGATTGCTACAAGTTGTCCTGAAATTCCATCATTCAATAATTATGATGATTTAGAAAATGCCATATTAAAAAGTTCTATTTTTGTAAAATGAGTGACCATCTAAAATTAGATAATTACGAGAGACCAAAACTTCAGATGCCTAAGGAAGGGGCTGATTTATTACTCCATAGTTGTTGCGCTCCATGTGCTGGTGAAATAATGGAGGCCCTGGCTGCATCTGATATAAAAACAACAGTCTATTTTTATAATCCTAATATTCATCCGAAGGAAGAGTACGAAATTAGAAAAAATGAAAATAGAAGATTTTGTGAGAAGCTAGGGTTTGAATGTATCGATGCTGATTATGATAAAGATAATTGGTTTGAAAGAATCAAAGGTCTTGAGGATGAACCTGAGAGAGGCGAGCGATGCACAAAGTGCTTTGATATGAGGTTTGAGAGATCTGCTCTTTTTGCAAAAGAAAATAACTTTTCTATTTATGCAACAACACTTGGTATATCTAGATGGAAAGATATGAATCAAATAAATTCAGCAGGACACAGAGCGGCTGATAGATATGAAGATGTTGTTTATTGGGATTTTAATTGGAGAAAACACGGCGGTTCCTCAAGAATGATTGAGATCTCTAAAAGAGAAGAATTTTATCAGCAAGAATATTGTGGATGCGTTTATAGTCTAAGAGATACCAATAGATGGAGAAGGAAAAACAACAAAGATAGAATCATCAGAGGGGTTAAATTCTATAGCTAAAGAGAGATTTGGGAATTGGTATATTTGTGTTCTATAATTTCTAACCATGTCACCAGGGAAAAAATTTAGAAATGCACTTAAAGAGAACACTCCTCTTATAATTCCCGGCACAATAAATGCATATTCAGCAATTTTGGCTGAAAGATCAGGACATCATGCAGTCTATTTATCAGGTGGCGGAGTGGCTGCAGCTTCGTATGGAATTCCAGATTTAGGTATTACTTCTATGGAGGATGTATTAATAGATGTTAAACGTATAACTAGCGCTTCATCTCTTCCTTTGCTTGTTGATATTGATACTGGTTGGGGAGGAGCTTTCAATATTGCTAAAACAATAAAAAATATGATTAATGCTGGTTGTGCTGCAGTTCATATGGAAGATCAAATATCAGAAAAAAGATGCGGTCATAGGCCCAATAAATCTTTAGTCACAAAAAAAGAAATGCAAGACAGAATCAAGGCTGCTGTAGACGGAAGACATGATGAAGAATTTTTTGTTATGGCTAGAACTGATGCAATTGCATCTGAGGGTGTTGAAGGAGCAATTGATAGGGTTGGTTCTTATGTTGATGAAGGGGCTGATGGTATTTTTCTTGAAGCGGCAACAAGCCTTGATGATTATGCTGCTGTTAAAAGCGCATTTGATATTCCAATTCTTGCAAACATAACAGAGTTTGGAAAAACTCCACTATTCACTAAAGATGAATTGAGTGAAGTTGGAGTTGATATGGTTCTATTTCCATTAAGTGCATTTAGAGCAATGAGTAAAATTGCAGAAGAAGTCTATATTTCAATTGCTAAAGAGGGGACACAGAAAGATCTGTTAGATATAATGCAGACGCGAGATGAGCTATACGATCGATTAAATTATCATAGTTTTGAACAAAAATTAGACGAACTATACAAAGATGAATAAAGAGGATTACAAATATTATGGTTAAGAAATTAGAAGGAGCAGGCCTTAGAGGCCAGGTTGCTGGTGAAACATCATTATCTACTGTAGGTCAGATAGAAGGTCTTGCATATCGTGGCCATAAGGTAGAAACGCTGGCTGAAAAAGCAACTTTTGAAGAAGTTGCATACCTACTTCTATACAACAAACTACCAAACAAGCAAGAGCTTTTAGAATACAAAGCATTGCTTAAAAGTCAAAGAGACCTTCCTCAAGCTTTAAAAGAAGTTTTACAAAAAATACCAGCCTCAGCTCACCCAATGGATGTTATGAGAACTGGAACATCAATGTTAGGAAATCTTGAGCCCGAAGGAGATTTTAGCAATCAATTAGATTCTATTAACAGAATGATAGCCACAATGGCTTCAATAGTTACTTATTGGTACAAATTCTCACATGAGGGAGAAGATATTAGTTTAGTTAATGATGAAGAATCAATGGCAGGACATTTTTTACATATTTTACATGGAAAAACTCCAAGCGATCTTCATAGAAAAGTAATGGACGTATCTTTAATTTTGTATGCTGAACACGAATTTAATGCCTCAACATTTACTGGTAGAGTTTGTGCATCAACTATGTCTGATATTCACTCATGTGTAGTAGCAGCTATTGGTTCTTTGAGAGGACCTCTTCACGGGGGAGCGAACGAAAAAGCAATGGAATTAATTGAAAATTGGACTTCAAGAGAAGAAGCTAAAGATAAGATCTTATCTATGCTTGCCAATAAAGAAAAAATAATGGGTTTTGGTCATGCGGTTTACTCTATTCGAGATCCGCGTAATGCAGTTATTAAAGAGTATGCAAAAGAGCTATCTTTACTTCATGACAATGATACTTTATATCAAGTGGCTGAAGAGGTTGAGAAAGTGATGGCTGATGAGAAAAAAATGTTTGCTAACGCTGACTTTTTTCACGCGCCGGCATACTTTTATATGGGCATACCAACAAAACTATTCACACCAATCTTCGTTATGTCCAGAGTTTCTGGATGGACAGCTCATTGCATGGAGCAAAGGGCAAACAACAGAATTATAAGACCAAGTGCTGATTATATTGGTGTAGAAAGCTCTGAATGGGTTGATTTAGAAGACAGGGACTAGCTCATGTCCTCCAATGTTGATTTAAATGTTAGACCTGGATACGACTCACTAATTTCTGAAATAGCTGACTATGTAGCTAACTATAAAATAGATTCTGAACTTGCTTTAGATACTTCTAGAAATTGCCTTATAGACACAATAGGATGCGGTCTTCTTGCATTAAAATTTCCAGCCTGTACAAAAATGCTGGGGCCTGTTGTTGATGGAACTTCGGTTCCATTTGGGGTCAGAGTTCCAGGAACTAACTTTAAACTAGATCCTATAAAAGGTGCTTTTGATATTGGCTGCATAATCAGATGGCTTGATTATAACGACACATGGTTGGCCGCTGAGTGGGGGCATCCATCAGATAATCTTGGAGGTATTCTAGCCGTAGCTGATTATATGTCACAAAAAAATATTGCAGCTGGAAAGAGTCCTTTAATCATGAGAGATGTGCTTGAGGCTATGATAATGGCACATGAAATTCAAGGAGTTTTGGCACTTAAAAATAGCTTTAATAAAGTTGGACTAGATCATGTAGTTCTTGTAAAAGTTGCTTCAACGGCAGTTGTAACAAAACTAATGGGCGGTACGAATGAACAAATTAGAGATGCAATTAGTCATGCATGGTTAGACGGACAAAGCTTAAGAACTTATAGGCATGCGCCAAATGCTGGTTCAAGAAAAAGTTGGGCAGCAGGTGATGCAACCAGTAGGGCCGTAAGGTTAGCTATGATTACTCTTTCAGGTGAGATGGGTTATCCAGGAGTTTTATCTGCACCTGTATGGGGTTTTGAAGATGTTCTATTTAAAGGCGAGCAACTTTCATTGCCGCAGCCTTTTGGTTCCTATGTAATGGAAAATGTTTTATTTAAAATTAGTTTTCCGGCTGAATTTCATGCACAAACCGCTGTTGAAGCAGCAGTTTCCCTCCATCCTGTAATAAGGGATAAGCTTGATGATATAAAAACCATTGAGATTACCACCCATGAATCTGCCATAAGAATTATCTCCAAAGTTGGTGAGCTAAATAATCCAGCCGACAGAGATCACTGTCTTCAATATATGGTTGCGATTGGATTACTAAAAGGCAATCTAGTTGCTGAAGATTATGAAGACGATGCGGCTTCTGATCAAAGAATAGATGCATTAAGAGAAAAAATGGTTATTAAAGAGGATACAAGATATTCAGAGGAGTACCATGAAGCAGACAAGAGATCTATTGCAAATAGGATTAAAATTCATTTTGTTGATGGAAGTACAACAGATGAAGTTGAAGTTGAATACCCAATAGGACATAAAAGACGAAGAGAAGAAGGAATTCCTGTTCTTGAGCAAAAATTTCTAAAAAATTTAGAAATTACTTTCGATTCTCAAAAGTGTGAAGAAATTTATACCCTTTGCACCGATCAATATAGTCTTGAAAATATTACGGTAACTGATTTTCAAGAACTATTTTTGTTAAAAGAAAATAATTTTTAATTATTTGATAATGGCTTAAATAATCCCTAAAATAGAGCGTTTTATCAATTTTGGACTATAATCACTGCCATGTCAGGCAACACTTTTGGAAAAATATTTAAAATTACGACCTTTGGTGAGAGTCATGGGTATGCTTTGGGTTGCATAATAGATGGTTGCCCTCCAAATCTAGAGTTAAGCGAGGCAGATATTCAAATTGAGTTAAATAGAAGAAAGCCCGGGCAATCAGATGTAACTACTCAACGTAAAGAAGATGATGCAGTGCAGATACTATCAGGTGTTTTTGAGGGCAAAACACTGGGCACACCTATAAGTTTATTAATTTTTAATAAAGATCAGCAATCTAAAGACTATTCTAATATCAAAGATTCTTTTAGGCCAAATCATGCAGACATAACATACCAAGCAAAGTATGGTCATAGAGATTATAGAGGTGGAGGAAGGTCAAGCGCACGAGAAACTGCTATGAGGGTGGCGGCAGGAGCTGTTGCAAAAAAATATCTTGCAAAAATCGGTGTAGAAACAACAGGATATGTTTCACAAATAGGTCACGTTTTAGCTGACTCAATTAATCCAAGCTCTGCAAATGAAAACAAATATTTCTTTGCAGATCTATCTAAAATTGATGAGTTAAATAAAATGTTTGAGGAGCTGATTGCTGAGGGTAACTCTGTTGGGGCAAAGCTCGGAGTTTGTGTTCAAAATTGTCCGGTTGGTTTAGGAGAACCTGTTTTTGATAAATTAAATGCAGACCTTGCTAAAGCAATTATGAGCATTAATGCTGTTAAATCTGTTTCAATTGGTAATGCAGAAAATATTCTTAACCTAAAAGGTTCAGAAATACGAGATGAAATTAGGTCTGATGGGTTTGCCTCTAACAATGCCGGTGGAATCCTTGGAGGTATTTCAAACGGCGATAATATTGATTTAGATTTTTTAATTAAACCAACATCTAGCATTAAGAAAAAAGGAAAGACTGTTGATAAAAACGGTAAAGAGGTAGATATTGAGGTCACTGGTAGGCATGATCCTTGCGTTGGTATAAGAGCAGTTCCTATTGCAGAGGCAATGGTAAATTTAGTTATTATGGACCATCTTTTAAGAAACCGAGCTCAATGCAGTGAAGTAAATCAAAAATTACCTTTTACCAAGTAAGATGCCAAAGACTCTATACGACAAGCTTTGGGACGAGCATCACATAACCACCTTAGACTCATCTGAGTCTCTTTTATATATAGATAGACAGTATCTTCATGAAGTTACTTCTCCTCAGGCTTTTGAAGGACTTATTAAAAAAGGGCTATCACCATGGAGATTAAATGCGAATATTGCTACTCCAGACCACAACGTTCCTACTGAAAGGGGAGACTCTTTTAAAACTGAAAACATCAAAGATGAGATTTCCAAAATTCAGGTAATAGAGTTAGATAAAAATTGTAATAGGTTTGGTATTAAGCAGTTTGATATAACATCAATCAATCAAGGAATTGTTCATGTTATCGGTCCAGAGCTTGGATTTACATTACCTGGTATGACAATTGTCTGCGGTGATTCGCATACATCAACACACGGTGCTTTTGGATGTTTGGCGATGGGTATAGGAACTTCAGAAGTTGAACATGTTCTTGCAACACAGACACTAAAAGTTTCAAAACTTAAAAACATGAGAGTTAAATTTAAAGGCGCACCTAAACAAGGAGTGACTTCAAAAGATATCGTTCTATATCTAATTAGAACCATAGGTACTGCTGGAGGAAATGGTCATGCGATAGAATTTTCAGGTTCATACATTGAAGGTATATCCATGGAAGCAAGAATGACAATATGCAATATGTCTATTGAAGCTGGAGCTAAAGTTGGTTTAATTTCTCCAGATGAAACAACATTTGATTATGTTAAGGAACACTCCCAGCTATCTGAAGAAGATTTTAATAAGGCTTTAGTACATTGGAAGTCACTTAATTCTGATGTGGATGCTTCATTCGATAAAGAGATAGAGATAGACGTATCTTTAATTAAACCTCAGGTTACATGGGGAACCTCGCCTGAAATGGTTGTTGACTTTGATGAGGAAATTCCAAACTTAAATCTTGTTGATAGTGAGAATAAGAAAAATTATGAACTAGCAAAAAAATATATGGGTATAGAAGAAAACCAAAAGGTTACTGATTTAAAATTCGATAAAGTTTTTATAGGTTCTTGTACAAATTCAAGAATAGAAGACCTTAGGGATGCGGCAAAAGCAGTGGAAGGTAAACAAGTTTCAAAAGACATAACTGAAGCTATTGTTGTTCCAGGGTCAGGCCTTGTAAAAGAACAGGCTGAGTCCGAAGGTTTGAATACAATTTTTAAAAAAGCTGGTTTTGTGTGGAGAGATCCTGGTTGTTCCATGTGTTTAGGTATGAATCCAGACCAATTAAAGCCCTATGAGAGATGCGCTTCTACTTCCAATAGAAATTTTGAGGGTAGACAGGGTAATCTTGGTAGAACCCATTTAATGAGTCCATTGATGGCTGCACTAACAGCTGTGAATGGGAGGATTGTTGATCCATCATGACAATAGAGGGAAATGAGTTAATGATCAGTGGAGTTGTGGCGGCTATAGATAGAGATAATATAGATACCGACCAAATCATCCCAACAGAATATTTAAAATCTATAAAAAAGTTTGGTTTTGAAGATTATTTATTTGATGGTTGGAGGTATCTTGATGATGGCAAATTAGGAATCTCTAAAAATGATAGAGAGCTGAATCCAGATTTCATTCTAAATCAATCTCCTTACGATAACGCAACTATTTTGTTAACAAGGGATAATTTTGGTTGTGGCTCATCAAGAGAGCATGCCGTTTGGGCTTTAAGAGATTTTGGAATCAAGGTAGTGATAGCTTCATCTTTTGGTGATATTTTTTACAACAATTGTTTTAAAAACGGAGTTTTACCAATCAAGCTTGATAAAAATAAAATTGAAGAGTTGTTTAAAAAAATGAGTGACAACTCAACTAATTTATCTGTAAGCCTTGATTTAAAAAAAATATTTCAAAATGACAATGAACTTTATAGCTTTGATGTTGAAGAAAACCTTCTAGAAAGAATCGTTTACGGTCTGGATGATGTTGATATGACTTTAAAACATAAAGATAAAATACTAGCTTTTGAAAAAGCTCGTATGAAAGAAGCACCTTGGATATTTTTAAATGACTAAAAAGATTTTAATTTTACCTGGAGACGGAATTGGTCAAGAGGTGACTGCTTCCGCAAAAGAAGTTTTAGATTTTTTAATTGAAGAACACAATCTTGATTTTAGTATAGAAGAAATGCATGCAGGTGGAACAGCCTATGATAAATATGGTTCGCCATTACCAGAAGATGTTTTAGCGAAAGCAAAAGAAAGTGATGCAATATTATTTGGTGCCGTTGGTGGACCAAAATGGGATAATCTAGAATGGGATAATAGACCAGAGCAAGCACTTTTATCATTGAGAAAAGAATTAGAATTGTTTGCTAATTTAAGACCTGCCTTTTTATTTAATGAGCTTGCATCCGCATCTCCGATCAAAAATCATATTATTGAAAATTTAGATATTCTAATTGTCCGTGAATTAACAGGTGGGATATATTTTGGAGAACCTAGGGCAATTGTTCAGGATGAAAATCCTCCGTATGCATTTAATACAATGATTTATAACGAAAATGAGATTAAACGCATTGCAAAGGTAGCATTTGAATCAGCACAAAAAAGAGGTGGAAAACTTTGCTCGGTTGAAAAGGCAAATGTTCTTGAGGTTTCAAAGTTTTGGAGGTCTATAGTCTCAGATATGGCAAAAGACTATCCAGATGTAGAGCTTTCTCACCAACTTGCAGATAATACTGCAATGCAGTTAGTTCTAAACCCAAATCAATATGATGTCATTGTGGCAAGCAATTTGTTTGGAGATATTTTGTCTGATATAGCTGCAACGCTGTCAGGGTCTATTGGCATGCTTCCATCTGCCTCATTAAATAGCTCGTCTCAGGGCATGTATGAACCCTGTCATGGTAGTGCTCCAGATATTGCTGGAATGAATGTAGCTAACCCAATTGCAATGATTGCTTCACTCGGAATGGCTCTAAAATATTCATTAGACCAAAAAGAGTTATCCGATAGCATTGACCATGCTATCAAAGAATTTATTGCCAAAGGCTATAGAACAAAAGATATAAGCACTAATGACGAATTCGTAAAAACCTCTGAAGTAGCACCAATACTAATAGGAATATTAAAAAATGGATAAAACATTAAATATGGCCCTTGTTGGCGCTTCTGGAGTGGTGGGTAAAAAAATTCTTCAATTACTAGAGAAAAAAGGCATTAAAGTAGATAAATTATTTCCTTTAGGAAGTTCTACAGTTGGCCAAACTGTTCATTTTCAAAACCAAGAATATGTGATTGAAAGTCTTGATAATTTTAATCCAACAGATGCAAATTTAACTATTTTTTCAGCAGGCGGGTCTGTTGCAAGGCAGTATGCTAGAAAATTTGTAGAGGCAGGTAATTATGTAATAGATTTATCTTCTGAGTTCAGGTATGAAGATGATGTGCCACTTATCATCCCTGAGATTAATGGCAATATAATTACAAAGCTTGATGAA